>CAZRFB010000322.1:0-10310 GCA_964599185.1 uncultured Rhodobacterales bacterium
GGCAAGCCGTTCGGCAACCGCGCCAGCATCGCCCGCGTGCAGGAAAAGCTGAAAGGCCACTGGATGTTCAGCGGCCCCGAGGGCGCGGCGCGCGCCCGCGTGCTGGAGATGTGCGAGGATTGCCGCGTCTCGGCGGTGGTGACCGAGAGCTTCGACCCCCACGGCCTGCCCGAACGCCGCGTGCGCACGGCGGAGGATTATCGCGGGGAGCAGGGCGATAAGTGACTTATCGTTTTTAATGGATGACAGCGGCCCCGGACTTGATCCGGGGCCTCGACCCGCCGCCCGCCGCCCCAGGCCTGGGCTCAGGGCCGGGGCTGCGTAAAACGAAGCGCCCGACGCTTCCCCCACCGACAGGCCCCGCCTCAGGGCCGCAAGACTGTCCGCGCCTCAGCCGTTGGCGCGCAGGATCGACCCGGCGAGGTAGAGCGAGCCGCAGATCAGCACCCGCCCGCCGGGACCGGCCAGCGCAACCGCCTCGCGCACCGCCTGGCCTGCGTCCGCGCAGGGCTGCGCCGCGACGCCCGCTTCGGTCGCGATGGCAGCGAGCCGCGCGGCGGGCGTGCTGGCTTGCGTGTCGGGGATGTCGAGCGTGCGCGCGCCGCGCGCCAGACCCGCGAAACAGCGCAGGAAACCGGCGCAATCCTTGGTGTCGAGCATCCCGCACACCAGCGCCAGCGGCGCCGGGCTGCGGTCGTGAAGATCGGCGAAATGGCGCGCGATCACCTCGCCCGCCGCCAGGTTGTGGCCGCCGTCCAGCCACAGTTCAACGCCGCCCGCCGCCGCGATCTCCGCCAGCGCGCCCTTGCGCAGCCGTTGCAGCCGCGCGGGCCATTCGGCGCGGCCCGCCGCCGCCGCGCAGGCGTCCTCGCCAAGGCCCAGCGCGCGCAGCGCGGCGATGGCGGCGCCCGCATTCTGGAACTGGTGCGCGCCGGGCAGGATCGGCGGCGCGAGGTCGAGCAGCCCGGCCTCGTCGCGATAGACCAGCCGCCCGTTCTCCGCCCGCGCCTCCCAGTCGCGCCCGGCGATCAGCAGCGGCGCGCCTATGGCCTCGGCGCGCGCCTCGATGGCCGCCAGCCCCTCGTCGGTCTGCGGGCCGACGACGCAGGGCACGCCGGGCTTGAGGATGCCCGCCTTCTCGCCCGCGATCTCGGTCAGCGTCTCGCCCAGATATTGCTGATGGTCGTAGGAGACCGGGGTGATGATGGTCAGGCGCGGCCGGGCGATCACGTTGGTCGCGTCCAGCCGCCCGCCAAGCCCCACCTCCAGCAGCAGCCAGTCGGCGGGCGTGCGGGCGAAGGCGAGAAACGCCGCGACGGTGGTGATCTCGAAAAACGTGATCGGCGCGCCGGCGTTGACCGCCTCGCATTCCGCCAGCAGCGCCGACAGCGCCGCATCGTCGATCAGCCGCCCCGCGACGCGGATGCGCTCATGAAACCGCGCCAGATGCGGCGAGGTGTAGGCGTGGATTCGCAGACCCGCGCTCTCGAACCCCGCGCGCATCATCGCCTGGGTCGATCCCTTGCCGTTGGTGCCCGCGACATGGACCACCGGCGGCAGCGCGCGTTCGGGATGGCCAAGCTTCGCCAGCAGCGCCTCGACGCGGCCCAGCGTCAGGTCGATGCTCTTGGGGTGCAGGCTCAGCAGCCGCGACAGGATCGCGTCGCTCGCGTAGGTTTCGGACATGGCTGCGGTCAGACGCCCGGCTGCTCGGCGGACGGCTCGGCGGGCGCCTCGGCAGGTGACGGCAAGTCGCCATGCACGCGCGGCGGCGCCTGCATCAGCAGTCGCAGGATCAGCGCCAGTTCGTCGCGCAGGTTCTTGCGATGCGTCACGCGGTCGAGCATCCCGTGCTCCAGCAGATATTCACTGCGCTGAAAGCCTTCGGGCAGCGTCTCGCGGATGGTCTGCTCGATCACGCGGGGGCCGGCGAAGCAGATCAGCGCGCCCGGCTCAGCGATCTGCACGTCGCCCAGCATGGCGAACGAGGCGGTCACGCCGCCGGTGGTGGGGTTGGTGAGCACGGTGACGAAGGGCAGCCCGGCCTCGCCCACCATCTGCGCCGCGATTGTGGTGCGCGGCATCTGCATCAGCGAGAGGATGCCCTCCTGCATCCGCGCGCCACCCGCCGCGCAGAACACCACCAGCGGCGCTTTCGCCGCCACCGCCGCATCCGCCGCCGCGATCAGCGCGTCGCCGACCGCCAGCCCCATGCTGCCCGCCATGAAGGCGAAGTTCTGGCAGGCGGCGACCGTCTCGAAGCCGCCGATCATGCCGCGCCCAACCAGCATCGCCTCATGCTCGCCGGTGGCGGTCCGCGCCTCCTTGATCCGGTCGGGATAGCGTTTCTGGTCGCGGAACTTGAGCGGATCGGCGACCGGATCGCTGAGCGGGATCTCGACCCACGCCCCCGCGTCGAACAGCGCGTCGAAGCGCGCGCGCGGCGCGATCTGCATGTGGTGGTCGCAGTTGGGGCACACTTGCAGCGCCTCGGTCAGCTCGCGATGAAAGATCATCTGGCCGCACGAGTCGCACTTGCGCCACAGGTTCTCCGGCATCTCGCGGCGTGAGAACAGCGAGTTGATCTTGGGCCGGACGTAGTCGCTCAGCCAGTTCATACCGTAGGAATTGTCAGCGGCCATGGACGCCCTCCGCCAGACTGCGCACGAAATCCAGCACCTGTTCGGGGCTGTCGCCGGCGCCGATGCGCGCCACGATCGCCGAGCCGACCACCACGCCGTCCGCCGCGGCGGCCATGGCGCGCGCGCCCTCCGCCGACTTGACGCCAAAGCCCACGCAGACCGGCAGATCGGTGTGGCGCTTGATCCGCGCGACCTCGGGCGCCACCACGGCGGCGTTGCTCTCGGCGGCGCCGGTGATCCCGGCGATGGCGACGTAATAGACAAAACCGGAGGTGTTGGTCAGCACCGTCGGCAGGCGCGCGTCGTCCGTGGTGGGCGTCGCCAGCCGGATGAAATGCAGCCCGGCGCGCGCGGCGGGGATGCACAGCTCCGCGTCCTCTTCCGGCGGCAGATCGACCACGATCAGCCCATCGACGCCCGCCGCAAGCGCCTCCTCCAGAAAGCGCGGCACGCCCCGCGCATAGATCGGGTTGTAATAGCCCATCAGCACGATCGGGGTCTTGTCGTCGGTCTCGCGAAACGCCCGCGCCGTCTCCAGCGTGCGCGCCAGCGAGCCGCCCTGCGCCAGCGACCGCTGCCCCGCCGCCTGGATCGCCGGGCCGTCGGCCATCGGGTCGGTGAACGGCAAGCCCAGCTCGATCACGTCCACGCCCGCGCCGGGCAGGCCCTTGACGATTTCAAGCGCGGTGTCGTGGTCGGGATCGCCCGCCATCACATAGGCGACGAACGCCTTGCGGTTGCGGGCCTTGAGCGCGGCGAAGCGGTCGGTCAGTCGGGACATCGGGTTCTCACACCACCAGAGCGATAACGGCGGCGGCGAGGTTCAGCGCCACAAGCGCCACCAGCAGCCATTTGAAGGTTCCAAGCGCCTCGGATACTTCGGTCTGCGCCTTCTTGTGCGCGGCCTCCGCCGCCGCCGCCGCCTTGCGCTGTTCGGCGAAGGCGGCGCGGTGTTCGCGCGCCAGCGCGGCGAACTCGGCCTCCTGCGCGGCGCGCTTCTCCGCCCATGCCTGCGTTTCGGCGCGCGCGGCCTCAAGCTCCCCGGTCAGCGCGTCATGCAGCCTGCCGAGCGCCGCGCGCAGCTTGGCCACCTCGGCGTGGGTCGCGTCGTTGACCGCCGACTGCGCGTCGCCCACGGCCTTGGCCGCCTGCAGCGCGCGGTCGTCGTCAAGACCAAGACTTTGCAGAACCTCCAGCACTTCGGTCGAGACGACGGGCATGGGCGCGCTCCATCAGGGCGGGAAAGCCTCAGCTGTCCTTGCGGTAGAAATTCTTCTGGCGCGGCTTGCCGTCCATGCCGGGCTTGCCGCCGCCCCGCTCGCCGTCGCCGCGGGCGCTGAACGGCGGCTTGGGGCCATAGGGCTTGCCGCCGCCGGGGCGGTCGCCGCCGAACGGGCGCGCGGGCCGGCCTTCGCGCGGCGGGCCGCGATGCTCGGAGGGGCCGCGATCCTCCCACTTGTTGAGCGCGAAGGCGGGCAGCGTGTCACGCCCGATGCCGCCGTCGTTGGCCCAGACCACGGCGACGCTGTCGCCCTCGATCCGCTCCACCAGCATCCGCATCGAGCCTGATTTCAGGACGACGACATCGCCCGGGGTGAATTCGGCCACTTCGGGCCCTCCAGTTCAGCTTGCGCGCGGGCGGGCCGCGCGGGTGTCACAGATCGCCGCCGAGCGCCTCGGCCACGGTGAAGATGTCCTTGTCGCCGCGCCCGCACATGTTCAGGATCATCAGGTGATCCTTGGGCAGCGTCGGCGCAAGGCGCGCTACATGCGCCAGCGCGTGGCTGGGTTCAAGAGCCGGGATGATCCCCTCGGTGCGGCAGCAAAGCTGAAACGCCGCCAGCGCCTCGGCGTCGGTCGCCGAGACATACTCGACGCGGCCGATGTCGTGCAGCCAGGAATGCTCCGGCCCGATGCCGGGATAGTCCAGCCCGGCGGATATCGAGTGGCCCTCCAGGATCTGGCCGTCGGCGTCCTGCAGCAGATAGGTGCGGTTGCCGTGCAGCACGCCGGGGCGCCCGCCGGTCAGCGACGCGGCGTGCTCCATGCGGTCGTCCACGCCGTGGCCGCCAGCCTCGACGCCGATGATGCGCACGTCCTTGTCGTCGAGGAACGGGTGAAACAGCCCCATGGCGTTCGAGCCGCCGCCGATGCAGGCCACCAGCGTATCGGGCAGCCGCCCCTCGCGCTCCAGAATCTGCTCGCGCGCCTCGCGCCCGATGATCGACTGGAAGTCGCGCACCATCGCCGGATAGGGATGCGGCCCGGCCACGGTGCCGATGCAGTAGAACGTGTCGGCGACATTGGTCACCCAGTCGCGCAGCGCCTCGTTCATCGCGTCCTTCAGCGTGGCGCGCCCCGACGTGACCGGGATCACCTCGGCGCCCAGCAGCTTCATGCGGAACACGTTGGGCTTTTGCCGCTCGACATCCGTCGCGCCCATGAACACCACGCATTGCAGGCCGAAGCGCGCGCAGACCGTGGCGGTGGCGACGCCGTGCTGCCCGGCGCCGGTCTCGGCGATGATGCGGGTCTTGCCCATGCGGCGGGCGAGCAGGATCTGGCCCAGCACATTGTTGATCTTGTGCGCGCCGGTGTGGTTCAGTTCGTCGCGCTTCATGTAGATCTTGGCGCCGCCGCAATGCTCGGTCAGCCGCTCGGCGAAGTAGAGCGGGCTGGGGCGGCCGACATAATGCTTCCACAGATCGTCCATCTGCGCCCAGAACGCAGGGTCGGTCTTGGCGCGCTCGTATTCCGCCTCCAGCGACAGGATCAGCGGCATCAGCGTCTCGGCGACGAAGCGGCCGCCGAACAGGCCGAAACGGCCCTTCTCATCGGGTCCGGTGCGGTAGGAGTTGAGCATCTCGGCGGGCATGGGCGCGGCGTCCTTGCAGAAGTGACGACCCGGTTCTATGCGAGCGCCGCGCGCAAGGAAAGGGCGGCGCTCAGCCCGCGCAGGCCGCGCGCTCGAAAGCGTCGTAGAGGCGCAGCGCGCCCGGCTCCACGAACGGCAGATGCTGCATCATCAGCACCGCCGCCACATCGCTGGCCGGATCGACCCAGAAATGCGTGTTGAGCACCCCCGCCCAGCCCATCGACCCCGCGCGGCGCTTGCCCGGAATGTCGGCCGTGTTCAGCACGAAGCCGATGCTGTGCTTCAGGGTGACGCCGGGAAACAGGTCCACATCCGCGCTGATCGGCGGCATCACCGTGCGCATCGGCGTCACGTCGCGCGCGCCGATCTGGTTTTCGGTCATCAGCCGCAGCGTCTCGGGCCGCAGCACCCGCGCGCCGTCGAGCGCCCCGCCGTTCAGGATCATGCGCAGAAAGCGGATGTAGTCGGGCGCCGTCCCGTAGAGGCAGTGGCCCATGCCATAGACCTGAGGATGCGGCGGCGGCGCGAGGGGGATGGTCCTCCAGCCCTCGGGCGTCACCGCCTGCGCGCCCGCCAGCCGCGCGCTGAGCGGCCCCTCGCACTCGAAGGCGGTGTCGCTCATGCCCAGCGGCGCGAAGATCTGCTCGGCGCAGAAGGCGTCGATGCGCTGACCGGAGACCGCCTCCACCACCTGCCCCAGCCAGTCGATGCCGATCCCGTAACCCCAGCGCGCGCCAGGGTCGAAGGCCAGCGGGTAGCCATGCAGCGCCGCCTTCGTTCCCGCCAGCACCGAGGGGCGCCCGCCCGCGCGCAGATACCGCGCGACGTCGGCGTTCCAGAACTCATAGACGGCGCCGGAAGTGTGCGTCGCGAGCTGGCGCACCGTGGCGCGCGACGCGGGCGCGCGCAGGCGCGGCGCGTCGCCGTCAAAGCCGTCGAGCACCATCAGCGCGTCGAATTCGGGAACGATGTCGCCCACGGGCGCGTCGAGGTCGAGCGATCCCGCCTCCGCCAGCTTCAGCGCCGCCAGCGAGCCGATCGCCTTGGTCATCGAGAACAGCCGGAACACCGTGTCCACGGTCATCGCAGCAGGATCGTCAACGCCGCGCTTGCCGAAAGCGCCCGCGTAGCGCACCCCGTCGCGCCCCGCCACCACGCCGACCACGCCGGGCGTCAGCCCCGCGCGCACGCCGTCCTCAAGCGTCCGATCAAGCGTCTTGCCGAGCCCCGACATCCGCCGCCCTCCCCTGCGCCGCCGCGATGAACCGGGCGATCTTGTCCGCGTCCTTCACCCCCGGCGCGCTTTCCACGCCGGAGGAGACGTCAACAGCCTGCGCGCCGGTCAGCCGCACGGCTTCGGCGACGTTTTCCGGCGTCAGTCCCCCGGCCAGCATCCACGGCCGCCGCCAGCGCCGCCCGGCGATCAGCCGCCAGTCGAAGGCGACGCCGGTTCCGCCGGGCAGCGGGCCGTCCTGCGGCGGCTTGGCGTCGCAAAGGATCTGATCGGCGGCGCTCTCGTAAAGGTCGAGGCGCGCGAGGTCCGCCGCCGTCGCCACGCCGACCGCCTTCATCACCGGCAGGCCCAGCCGCGCGCGCACTGCGGCGATGCGCGCAGGCGTCTCGGCGCCGTGAAGCTGGATCATGTCGAGCGGCAGCGCGGCGAGACGGTCGAGCGCGGCGTCGTCGGGATCCACCGCCAGCGCCACCTTGCACAGGCCCGCAGGCGCCGCCGTCGCCAGCGCCGCCGCCGCGTCCCATGTCAGATGGCGCGGCGATCTGGGGAAGAACACGAAGCCTACATAGGCGGCGCCGCAGCAGGCCGCCGCATCCAGCGCGGCGCGGTCGCGCACGCCGCAGATCTTGACGCGCACCGCCACGCGGCCAGCGCGGTCAGCGCGCCGTCAGCGCGATGATCTCGTCGTCTTCGTCGAGGTTCTGGTTGCGCTTGAGCGTGGCGACCTCACGCTGCAGCTTGTCGGCCTCACGCCGGGATTCGGCCGCGCGGCGGCGCACCCGGCCCTCGCGCAGATATTCCCGCGCGGCGCCAAGGATGAAGCCGACCGCGCCAAAGCCCAGCGCCAGCGCGAACAGCGGCACGTCATACGTCGGCGACGCGGGCAGGCCATAGGCGGTAAGGTCCGGCGCGCTCGCCACCGTCACCGCGCCGCGATTGGCCACCGACCACGCGATCACCACCAGCGCGGCGAAGCCGAGAACAAGATAGGTCAGAAGGCGCATGGCATTCCCTTCCCGAAAGATCAGTCTTCGTCGTCGTCGCCCAGATCGGCGCCGCCGTTCAGCCGCTCCCGCAGGTCCTTGCCGGTCTTGAAGAACGGCACGCGCTTTTCCGGCACCGCCACAGCCTCGCCGGTGCGCGGGTTGCGGCCCATGCGGGCGTCGCGCTCCTTGACCGAGAACGCGCCGAAGCCGCGCAGCTCGACGCGGTCGCCACGCGACAGGGCGCCGGTGATCTCCGAGAAGATCGTCGAGACGATCCGCTCCACGTCACGCTGGAACAGGTGCGGGTTCTCGTCGGCGATGCGCTGGATCAGTTCGGATTTGATCATTGCGGCCCTCTCCTGCCCAATGCGTCGCCGCGCAAAACTTGTGAGGCGCACAATCACACGGCGGATTTCCGCCGTCAACGCCGCATGTTAGCGCAGGATCGCCATCAGGTGCGGCCGGTTGGCCCATGCGTCGATCAGCGCCAGCGCGCGCGCGCCGCCGCCGGTCAGGCCGAACAGGCCCTCGCCGGGCCGCTCCACCTCGGCGTCGCGCACCGGCAGATCGCGCGCCACGCCGCGCGCCCCGGCCAGCCAGTCGCGCGCCGCCTCTTCGCCGCCGATGTCGTCGAGCAGGCCCGCCGCCTGCGCCTGCCGCCCGGAATACACCCGGCCATCGCCCAGTTCGCGGGCGCGCGCGTCGCTCAGGCCCCGCCGCGCCGCGACGACGCCGACAAACCACTGATAGGCGTCGTCCACCAGTTCCGCCTGCACCGCCAGCGCCTGCGCGTTGGGCGCGCGGAACGGCGACGGCTCGGCCTTGAGCTCGGAGCTGGCGACACGGTTGAAGGCGACGCCGACCGTCTCCAGCAGCTTCTCCACATTGGGATATTCGGCGATCACGCCGATCGAGCCGGTCAGCGTGGCGCCGCGCGCCACGATCCGGTCGGCGGCGAGCGCCGCGATATAGCCGCCCGACGCCGCCGCCTCGCCCAGCACCGCCACCAGCGGCTTGGCTTCGGCCACGTCGCGCAGCGCCTCATACAGCGCCTCGCTGCCGGCCACGGTGCCGCCGGGGCTGTCGATGCGCACGATCACCGCCTTCACGGCCTTGTCTTTCGCCAGCGCGCGCAGCGTGGCGTCGCGGTCGAAGTCGTCCAGAATCATGCCGGTGACGGCGAAGCGGGCGACGTGATCGCCCGCAGGCGCGGCCCGCCACGCCCAGGCCCCGGCCGCCGCCGCGACCGCCAGGATCGCCGCGACGCGCCAGAAGCCGAGACGGCGGCGCAGGCGCCGCCGTTCGATCAGGTCGCGGGCGTCGCCGCCGATGGTTTCGCCCGCGTCCATGCTCACTCGCCCTGACGCTCGCGCAGCGCCGCGCCGAGGATGTCGCCCAGCGACGCGCCGCTGTCGGACGAGCCGAACTGCGCCACCGCCTCCTTCTCCTCGGCGATCTGGAGCGCCTTGACCGACAGCGACACGCGCCGCGCCGCCTTGTCCACGTTCAGCACGCGGGCGTCGAGCTTGTCGCCCACGCTGAAGCGCTCGGGCCGCTGGTCGGCGCGGTCGCGGCCAAGGTCGGAACGGCGGATGAAGCCCTTCATGCCGTCCACCTCGACCTCCACGCCGCCGTCCTCGATCGCGGTGACGGTGGCGGTGACGACCGCGTTCTTGCGCAGACCGCCAGCCGCAGCCGCAGCCGCGCCCTCGGCAGGCGCCGCCGCCGCGCGGACCGGGCCTGCCGACGCCGAACCCGAGCCGCTCAGCTGCTTGACGCCCAGCGAGATGCGCTCCTTCTCGACATCGACGTCGAGCACCTGCGCCTTGACCATGTCGCCCTTCTTGTAGTCGGCGATCGCCTCCTCGCCGGAGCGGGTCCAGTCGAGATCGGACAGGTGCACCATGCCGTCGATGTCGTTGTCGAGACCGATGAACAGGCCGAACTCGGTGATGTTCTTGACCTCGCCCTCGACTTCCGTGCCGTTGGGGTGGGTCTCGGCGAACACCTCCCACGGGTTGCGCTGGCACTGCTTGAGGCCCAGCGACACGCGGCGCTTGGCGCTGTCCACGTCCAGCACCACCACTTCGACTTCCTGCGAGGTGGAGACGATCTTGCCGGGGTGGACGTTCTTCTTGGTCCAGCTCATCTCGGAGACGTGCACCAGACCCTCGACGCCGGCCTCAAGCTCGACGAAGGCGCCGTAGTCGGTGATGTTGGTGACGCGGCCGGTCCACTTGCTGCCCATCGGATACTTGGCGGCGACGCCGTCCCACGGGTCGGACATCAGCTGCTTCATGCCAAGGCTGATGCGCTGGGTGTCCTTGTTGACCTTGACCACCTGCACCTTGACCGTCTCGCCGATGGTGAGGATCTCGGACGGGTGGTTGACGCGGCGCCAGGCCATGTCGGTGACGTGCAGCAGGCCGTCCACGCCGCCCAGATCGACGAAGGCGCCGTAGTCGGTGATGTTCTTCACCACGCCGTCGATGATGTCGCCCTCGGCCAGCTTGCCGACGATCTCGGCGCGCTGCTCGGCGCGGGATTCCTCCAGCACGGCGCGGCGCGAGACG
>CAZRFB010000323.1:0-1692 GCA_964599185.1 uncultured Rhodobacterales bacterium
CCGCAAGCGGGAGAGGGTCGGGGTGAGGGCTGCTTCACTCATGGGCCACTCCCAGATAGGCGTCGATCACGGTCTGGTCCTGGCGCACGGCGTCGGGCGGGCCGTCGCCGATCTTGCGGCCGTAGTCGAGCACCACCACGCGGTCGGAGAGGTCCATCACCACGCCCATGTCGTGCTCGATCAGCGCGATGGTTGTGCCGAATTCGTCGTTCACGTCGAGGATGAAGCGGCTCATGTCCTCCTTCTCCTCGACGTTCATGCCCGCCATCGGCTCGTCGAGCAGCAAGAGATTCGGCTCGGCGGCCAGCGCGCGGCCGAGTTCAACGCGCTTTTGCAGGCCGTAGGGCAGGGCGCCGACCGGCTTCTTGCGGATGTGCTGGATCTCCAGAAAGTCGATGATCTTCTCCACCGCCTCGCGGTGTTCGTATTCCTCGCGCTCGGCGGGGCCTTTCCAGAGCGCCTGCCACGCCATGTTGCGGCGCATCTTCGTCAGCCGCCCGGTCATGATGTTGTCGAGCGTGCTCATGCCCTTGAACAGCGCGATGTTCTGGAAGGTGCGCGCGATGCCCTGCCGCGCGATCTGGTGCGGGCGCAAGGGCGCGCGTCGCTGGCCGCGAAACCACACCTCGCCCTCCTGCGGGTGATAGAAGCCGCTGATGACGTTCAGCATCGACGACTTGCCGGCGCCGTTTGGGCCGATGATGGCGCGGATCTCGCCCTCCATGATGTCGAAGCTGATGTTCTTGAGCGCCTCCACCCCGCCGAAGCGCAGCGTGATGGCGCGCACCTCCAGCAGCGTCTCGCCGGTGATCCGGTTGGGCGCGACGATTGCGGGTTCGGGCGCGTTCATGCCGCCACGCCCTGCGCGGGCGTGACCGCCACCACCGCCGCGTCGCGGATCTCCAGCGTCGCGGCGATGCGGCCCGTCCTGCCGTCCTCGTAGGTCACGGCGATGTCGGCGAACACTTCCGCCGCGTCGCTGTTCAGCGCCTCGATCAGCGCGCCGTAACGCTCGGCGATGATGCGGCGGCGCACCTTCATGGTGCGGGTCATCTCGCCGTCGTCGGGGTCGAGCTCCTTGTGCAGGATCAGGAACCGCTTCACCTGACAGCCCGCCAGCATCGGGTCGCAGGCGATCGAGCGGTTGGCCTCCTCGATCTGCGCCTGAATCTTGGCATAGACCAGCGGGTGCGCCGCCAGTTCCTGATAGCTGGCGTAGCCGATGTTGTTGCGCTCCGCCCAGGCGCCGACGCTGTCGAGGTCGATGTTGACGAACGCGGTCACCGCGTCGCGGTCGTGGCCGAAGCTGACCACCTCCTTGATGTCGGGATAGAACTTGAGCTTGTTCTCGACATACTTGGGCGCGAACAGCGCGCCGGAGGTCAGCCGCCCGACGTCCTTGGCGCGGTCGATGATGCGCAGGTGGCCGGTCGCCTCCTCGAAGAACCCCGCGTCGCCGGTGGCGACCCAGCCCTCGGCGTCCTTGGTCTCGGCGGTGGCCTCGGCGTTCTTGTAGTATTCCACGAACACGCCGGGCGAGCGGTAATAGACCTCGCCGTTCGGCCCGATCCGCACCTCGACGCCCGGCGAGGGCACGCCCACGGTGTCGGCGCGCACGGCGCCGTCGGGCTGCTGGGTGATGAACACGCTCGCCTCGGTCTGGCCGTAGAGCTGTTTCAGGTTGACGCCCAG
>CAZRFB010000324.1:0-4221 GCA_964599185.1 uncultured Rhodobacterales bacterium
CAGCCCCGGCCCGAAGTCATAGGCGTCCTTGCCGTCGCTGGCGAACACCGCATAGCCGTCGCCGCCCGCGCGCATGAAGTTGTTGCTCACCACGCCATAGCGCGCCGCCGGGTCGAGCGGCTGAAAGCCGTCGGCGCCCGCGATCTCGACCGACAGCACCCGCGCGCCCGCCGCCGCCTGCGGGTCCCACGCAAAGCGCATCCCCGCGACCTGCGGAAAGCGCCCGGCGCCGCCCTCCACGTCGCTCACGCCGTTCTCCAGCGCCGCGACGATCTGCGCGCCGGTCAGGGTGAAGGTGGCGAGCGCGTTCTGAAACGGCAGCACCGTCAGCACTTCGCCCATGGTGACCGGCCCGGCGTCGATCGAGGCGCGCAGCCCGCCGCCGTTCTGGATCGCGACCTGCATCCCCTGATCGCGCACCCGCGCCAGCATCGCCTCCGACACCAGAACGCCCATTGCGCACACCCGCGCGCGACAGTTGGCGCGGTCGCCGTCGATGGGCGCCGTGCTCTCGCCGATGATCTGGTTCTTCAGCGCCTGGATCGGCGCGCCCATCTCCCTGATGCGCGCCTTCACGCCGGCGTCCTCGGCCACCGAGGCGTCGAGCAGCAGAGGTTCGCCCCGCGCCGCGATCACCGCGCCCGCGTCGTCGAAGGTGATCTTCAGATCGCCCAGATACTTGCCATAGGCGTAGGCGTGCGCGATGGGCACGTCGCGCCCGTCCGGCCCCTTGACCAGCAGCGGATAGGGCGTCGCGCCCTCGACCGTGTTGGACATCAGCGTATGGCTGTGGCCGCCGATGATCGCGTCGATGCCCGGCACGGCGCTGGCGATCTCGATGTCCTCGGTCACGCCGACATGGGTCAGCGCGATGATCTTGTTGACGCCCTGCGCCTCGACCTCCTGCACGATGGTTTTCAGATAGCGCACGGTGTTGGAAAAGCTGACGTTCGGCCCCGGCGAGGCGATAACGGCGGTGTCGGTGGTCAGCGCGGAGACGATCCCCACCTTCTCGCCGCCGACGTCGAGGATCAGATAGCCCTGCGTCTTGCCCTTCAGGCTCGGCTCGTCGCCCAGCCAGGTGTTGCCCGACAGGACCGGGAAGTGAACCTTGTCGATGAAGGCGGCCAGCGTTTCCGGGCCGTTGTCGAACTCGTGGTTGCCCAGCGCCATGGCGTCAACGCCGACGCCGTTGAACAATTCCGCCTCGGCCAGCCCCTTGTAGGTGGTGTAATACAGCGACCCCTGGAAGATGTCGCCCGCGTTCAGGAACAGGATCGGCGCGTCGCCTGCGGCGGCGCGCGCGTCGGCCACGGCGGTCGAGAGCCGCGCCATCCCGCCAAAGCACTTGCCTTCGGCGTCGTCGGCGGTGGAGCAGGTGCTGTCGAATCGGTTGATCGCCTCGACCCGGCTGTGAAAATCGTTGACGTGCAGGATGGTGAGCGCGAATTCTGCGCGCGCGGCGGTGGCGGGGGCAAGCGCCGCGAGGCTGAGCGAAAGCGCGGTCGCGGCGCGAAGGGCGAAGGGCATGAGGGGCTCCCTGATGTCTATGAACCGGCATCACGCTACGCGAGCCGATGACGTTCGTCACCCGGTTCCGCGATCCGGGGGCTAGGCTGCGTGTTTGCGGGCGACTAAGAGCACTGTGGCGAGGATGGGGGGACTATGTGATGCTTTGCCGGTTAATCGTTTCAGCCGTGCTTTTTGCGACCGGCGTCTCCGCCGCCACGCTTGAGCGGATCGCGGAGACCGGGGTGTTGCGCGTCGGCGTGCGCGCGGACGCGCCGCCGCTGTCCTATTTGCGCGACGGCGCGCCGAGCGGCTACAGCGTGGCGCTCTGCGACCGCCTCGCGGAGCGGCTGGCCGAGCAGATGGCGCGCCCGCCGCTGATCGTCGAGCCTGTCGTGGTGACCACCGAGGACCGCTTCACTGCGCTGGCCGAGGGGCGTATCGACATTCTCTGCGGCGCCGCCTCGATGACGCTGGCGCGCCGCGCCGAGGTGGATTTCTCGATCCCGGTCTATATCGACGGCGCCAGCGTGCTGATGCGCAGCGGCGAGACCGTGGATTTCTCGGCGCTGGCCAACCGCCGCATCGGGGTGCGGGCCGGCACCACCACCGAGCGCAACCTGATCGCGACGCTGGACGCGACCAACATGGTCGCCGACGTCGTCACCGTCGCCGAGCACGCCGAGGGCGTCGCGCGGCTGCTGGGGCGCGACGTGGACGCCTATTTCGCCGATCAGTCGATCCTGCTGTTCCTGATGGTCGGCTCCGGACGGGCGGAGGATCTGACGCTGGCGCGCAACGTGCTGACCATCGAGCCGCAGGCGCTGGCGCTGCCGCTTGGCGACGCGGCGTTCCGGCTTGAGGTGGATCGCGCGCTCAGCCGGATGTATCGCGCGGGCGAGATCGCCGCGCTGTTCGATGAAAACTTCGCCCCCGCCACCATGGGCGACGCGATGAAGGCGCTGACGCTGATCGCCCCGATCCCGGAATAGCGCGATGCGCGACGCCTATGACGCGCATGACGCGCTGGGCCTTGCGGCGCTGGCGGCGCGCGGCGAGGTTTCCGCGGCGGAGTTGCTCGACGAGGCGCTGTCGCGGGCGGCGGCGTTCAACCCGCGCCTCAACGCGCTGACGCTGCTCCAGCCCGAGGTCGCCCGGGCGATGATCGCGCAGGGCCTGCCGGAAGGACCGTTGCGCGGCGTGCCGTTCCTGCTGAAGGATCTCGGCGCCGAGGCGGTGGATTTTCCGTCGCATTGCGGCTCGCGCCTGCTGGCGAACACCCGCTATCCGGTGGACAGCGAGATCTACCTGCGCCTGCGCCGCGCGGGGCTGGTTCCGTTCGGGCGCACCTGCGCGCCGGAGGGCGGCGTCGGCGCGGTGACCGAGGCGCAGGTCTATGGCGGGCCGACGCGCAACCCGTGGCGGCTGTCGCACACGCCGGGCGGCTCCTCCGGCGGATCGGGCGCGGCGGTGGCGGCGGGGATCGTTCCGGCGGCGCATGGCTCGGACGGCGGCGGATCGGTGCGGATTCCGGCCTCGAACTGCGGCCTGTTCGGGGTGAAGCCCACGCGCGGCCACATGCCCGAAGGCCCCTATGCCGGCGAGGGCTGGGCGGGCATGGCCTGCGACGGCTTTCTCACCCGCAGCGTGCGCGACACCGCCGCGCTGCTGGATGCGACCGTCGGCCCCGACCTTGGCGCGCCCTATCGCGCGCCGCCGCTGCGCGCGGGGTTCATGGCCGCCATCGCCCGCCCGCCGCGCCGCCTGCGCGTCGCCTTCACGCCGCTGACGCTGGGCGGCGCGGCGATCCACCCCGAATGCCGCGCGGCGGTGGAGGGCGCGGCGCGGCTGCTGGAGAGCCTTGGCCACGGGGTCGAGGAGGCCCGCCCTGCGGTGGACGTAGCCGCGATGATGCGCGCCTGGACCGACATCGTCGCCTGCGGCACGGCGCTGTGGGTGCGCGAGAAGCTGGCCAGGCTCGGCCGCCCCCTGCGCCCCGGCGATCTTGAGCCGTCGATCGAGGGCGCCGTGCGCCATGCGGCCACGCTCAGCGGCGCCGACTATCTGGCGGCGGTGGAGGCGATCCACGCCTTCGGGCGCGCGATGGCGGCGTTCTTCACCGTCCACGACGCGCTGCTGACCGCGACGATGGCCGAACCGCCCGCCGAAATCGGCCGGTTCGCGCCCACCAACCCGGATTTTCTCGACTACCGGCTCGGCGCGAAGGGTTTTCTGCCCTATTCGCCGTTCGCGCCGGTGTTCAACGCCTCCGGCCAGCCTGCGGCGTCGCTGCCGCTGCGCTGGACGGCGGACGGCCTGCCGGTGGGCGTCCAGATCGCGGCGGCGTTCGGCGAGGATGAGACGCTGCTGGCGCTCTGCGCCGAAATCGAAGCGGCGCAGCCATGGTTTCACCGCCGCCCGCCCGGCTTCGCCGCCCCGCCCGACGCCCGGCGCTGATCATGATTTCGGCATCCACTTTGATATTCCCATATGTGCGGCATGTGCTAAATACATCATCAGATGAAAGGTCAGGATCAATGACTGCGCACGCACAAACGCTCGACAAGGCCGACGACATCGCGCTGTTGATGGATCGCGCGCGCCACGCCTGCGACTTGCTCAAGGCGCTCTCGCATGAGGCGCGCCTGCTGATCCTGTGCCTGTTGTGCGAGGGCGAAAAGCCGGTCTCGGAGCTTGAGCGCAGCCTCGGCC
>CAZRFB010000325.1:0-3234 GCA_964599185.1 uncultured Rhodobacterales bacterium
CCGCGCCACATCCGGCGCGAGGGCCAGACGGTGGGGATCGCTTCGCCCCGGTTGCCCTCGGCGCGCCAGCGCTCCCACGCCGTCGCGAGAAAATCGAGATAGTCGGCGTGATGCACCCGGCCCACCGGCCCCAGCCCATGCTCGGCGGGCGGCTCGACCGGGCCGAGACCTGCCGTCGCGATGCGCGCAAGAATATGCGCCACCCGCTCGGGGCATTCGAACGGGGCCACCAACTCGCCGCCGGAAAGCTCGGTTTTCGCTGCGCGCAGCAGGTGCTTTTCGGTATGGATGGTGCGCAAGGCCGTCGCTCTCCGAAAGGTGATGCGCGCAGCCTAGCGCCTGCGCGCGGCGCGCGTCCATGCTCCCCTCGCGTCGCGGCGGCGGAGCGGCTAGAATCGACGCGGATACGGCATCTGGAGACCCCGCCCATGCGCGCGACGCTCTTCCTCGCCTTCGCGATGCTCGCCTGCGCCGCCATCGGCGCCGCCGCCGAGGATCGGGAGGGCTATTACTATCCGCCGATCACCTCGATCGAGGTGTTCGAGCGCACGCTGGCGCCCACGCCCGACGCCAGCCGCGCGGTGCGCATCGGTTTCGTCACGCAGGTGACGCAGCAGCAGCTTCAGGCGCCCTCGACGCCGCGCTATGTGATGTTCGCCAAGGGCGCCGAAGCCGAGGAGATGATCATCGTCGCGCTCGACGACCACGTGTTCGCCACCCTGTTTCGCGCGCGGGCGATCATGGCGCAGCTCTCCGCCCCCGCGCGCCAGACCGCGTTCTTCGTGGAAAAGCAACTGGCCGACGTCGCGACCTTCTACGACATGCTCAAGATCATGGGCTTCAAGACCCTGACGCTGAGCGACGGCGCGCGCTGGACCCATCAGGTGACGTTTCGCTGAGCAGAGGCTTTTCAGTCTGCGTCGGCCAGCCCCGGCAGGGTCATGAACGTGCCGAGCGCCAGCGCCACCGCCGTCTCGCGGCCGTCCTGCGCCACGGCGACCACATCGGCGCGCGCCACGGTCAGGCGCCGCCCGGCGCGCTCCACCCGCCCCCGCGAGATCAGGCGCGCGCCTTGCGCAGGCGCCAGCAGGTTGATCTTCAGCTCCACCGTCAGCACGCCGTCGCCCGCCGCCATCAGCGTCTGCGCGGCGAAGCCTGCGGCGGTGTCGGCGATCGCCCAGGACGCCCCCGCGTGGGCGTAGCCGTGGTGCTGCGACAGTTCCGGGCGCAGCGGCAGGGCGATCTCGACCGCGCCGGGGGCGACCGAGACCAGATCGGCGCCCAGCAGCGCCATGAAGCCCTGCGCCGCAAAGCCGCGCGCGACGCGCGCGGCGTAATCGGGGTCGCGCGGCGTCATCGCGCGGCCTGCGGCGTGAGGGCGGCGCGCGGCGCGGCGGTGACGCGCGGGCCCAGCAGCAGCGCCCAGGCGTTGGCGCCCAGCAGCGGGTCGAACGCCGCGTCGGTCGCGTCCAGCCCGCCGACATAGGCGCCGAACGCGGGCAGGATCACCCGGCGGCGGTCATGCAGGAAACAGCGCCGCGCGATGCGCCGCCCGCGCAGCGTCAGCGTCGCCTTGGGGTGGTAATGGCCGCTGATCTCGCCCGGCGCCGCTTGCGGCGCGGCGATGTGGCGAAAGCGCAGCCCGCCCGCGTCGTGCTGCGCCGCCGCGACGCCGGGCAGGTCGGGCGCGACGGGATCATGGTTGCCCGCGATCCACACCCAGTCGCGCCCGTCGGCCATCGCCGCGATGCGCGCCCGCGCCGGGGCGTCGAGCGCCGCCGCCGCCGCGTCGTCGTCGAAACTGTCGCCGAGGCACACCACCGCCGCCGGGTCCAGCGCCGCCACCTCCGCCGCCAGCCGCGCCAGCGTCTCCGCCGTCTCATAGGGCGGCGGCAGCGCGGCGCCGCGCCGCGCCAGCCGCCCGGCCTTGCCCAGATGCAGATCGGCCGCCGCCAGCAGCCGCAGGCGCGGCGCCCACAGCGCGCCGGAGGGCCGCGCGACCAGCGGCTCGGGCGGAAAGTCGATGGCCAGGCCCTCAGGGCGCGGCGCGGCGATTTCGACGGGCGGCGAGAACAGCGTCATGGGGCCAAAAAATCCCTGATCGCGGCGGCGCGCAAGCCCCCCCGCGCCCTCCGGCGCGCAAGCCCCCCGCGCCCTCCGGCGCGCAAGCCCCGCGCACCCCCAGGCGCGCGCGACGGCTCATCCGGGCAGCGTCGCGGCGAAGGCGCGCGCGGCCTCGCGGTCGGGCGCGCGGCGGGCGGCGGCGACAAGCTGCGCGGTCAGCGCGCGCAGCCGCGCCGTCACCATCGGGTCCGACGCGCCGTGGTGCGCGACCGGCGCCGCCGCCTGCGCCAGCATCTCCGCCACGCCATAGGGCGCGCGCAGCAGGCGCGGCGCACCCGCCTTGTCGGCCAGCGCGACCGGCGCCGGCGGCGCCGCAGCGACGTGGATCATGCCCTCGAACAGCCGGTCGAGGCAGGCGATGGCGGTGGCCGGATCGTTGATCCCCGGCGACAGCGCGCGCACCGCCGCCTCCGACAGGCCCTGCGCCTCATAGATCGCGCCGTCGTCGGGCGCGCGGCGGTCGGTCATCTGCAACAGGGCCGCCACGTCGGCGTCGAAGGCGGCGTCGAGGCCCGCCGCGCGGCCAAAGCTCTGGCCGGGGGTCAGATAGTCGTTGGCGCGCACGTCGAGCGCGATCACCGCGTCGCGCGCGCAGGCCAGCGCCACCAGCCCGCCAAGGTCGATGCCGCCGACATAGCCCGCTTCGCGCACCCGCAGCGTCCGGGCCGCGCCCAGCGCGCGCTCCAGCGTCGCGGCGCCTTCGGCGGACGCCGCCGCGCAGCCGCCCGGCGCGTCGCTCAAGCCGCGCGCGGCCTTCACAAAGGCGTCACCGCGCCGCGCCACCATCTCGTCGGGGCGCATGATGCGGGTCATGCGATAGACGAACAGAACCGCCGCCGCCAGCACCCACGCCGCCGCCGCCAGCGCCAGCGGCGCCGCCAGCGCCAGACGCCAATGGTCGCGCGCCGAGCCGAACATCAGCGCGCCGCCCGCGAACAGAAACGTCGCCAGCGCCGCGCCGATCAGCGTCTGCATCGCGCGGTCGCGCAGCACGAAGTCGAGCATCCTTGGGCTGAGCTGCTGCGCCGTGATCGACAGCGCGACGAAAGAGATCGAGAACACCATGGTCGCCACGGTCATCACGCCGCCCGCCACGGTCGAGAGCACTGC
>CAZRFB010000326.1:0-9689 GCA_964599185.1 uncultured Rhodobacterales bacterium
ATCACGGTGCGCCCGCCGCTGGGCAGCCCGCTGACGCCGCATCTGAACACCATCATCGGCAACACGGTGCTGTATGGCGCCACGGCGGGCGCGCTCTACGCCTCCGGTCAGGCGGGCGAGCGGTTCTGCGTGCGCAACTCCGGCGCCGACGTGGTGGTGGAGGGCTGCGGCTCGAACGGCTGCGAATACATGACCGGCGGCGTCGCGGTGATCCTGGGCGCGGTGGGCGACAACTTCGGGGCGGGCATGACCGGCGGCATGGCCTTCGTCTATGACGAGCGCGCCGAGTTCGAGGAGCGGGTGAACCCCGAAAGCGTGGTGTGGCAGGGCCTCGACTCGGCGCATTGGGAGGGGGTGCTGAAGGCGATGATCGCCGCCCATGTCGCCGAGACCGACAGCCCGCGCGGCGCCGAACTGCTGCGCACCTGGGACGAGGCGCGCGACCGCTTCGTGCAGATCTGCCCGAAGGAGATGGTCAGCCGGCTGGCCTGGCCGCTGAGCGACCGGGAGACGGCGAAGCGGGCGTGAAGCGGGGCCTCTGATCCCGCCGCCGCGCGCGCCCTGGGCGCAAGCCGCAGGCAGGGTCTGGCGCGGGGCGCGCGCATCGAGCCAAGGGCTTCGGCGCGGCGCGCGCCTTGGGGGCGCGGTTGCCGCGGGGTTCGGCCTCGGGGTCGTCGCCCGTCTTGACCGGGTGGTCGCGCCGCCTGTTTGCGCACTTTGGCGTCCTTCGCGCACGACGCTGACGCCCGGCGCGCGGCGCGCAAGGGCGAGACCTGCCGGTGGCAGGTCGCGCGCGCCGCATCGGCGGAGGCGCAAGCCGCAGCCGATCCCGGCGCCGACGCCAGCGCGACAGAGGGCGGCGGCGTCCGCCCGGGCGGCGCTGAAGGCGACGCCCGCGGGGGGCGGACGCCGCCGCCCGGCGGCCTTTGGGGCCGCCGGGCACGCCAATGCGCAACCCGCCGCGCCCAGCAGGCCGGGCGATGGCCCGGCGGCTGGAGGCGTCGCGAGAGCGTGCGCGGACCGTCCACCTTCCGCGCACCCGCGCCCGTCGCGCCAGACCCAGCCCCGCCGCCGCGCCCCGCCTAATACGCCCGCGCCACCACGAAGGCGGCGATGTCGCTGAGCGCGGCTTTCAGCGGGCAGTCGGGAAAAATCTCCAGCGCGGCGCGGGCGCGGGCGGCGTGGGTTTCGGCGCGGGCGCGCGTCGCCGCCAGCGCGCCGGTCTCGCGCATCAGCCGCAGCGCGGTCTCGAGGTCGCCGTCGCGCTGGTCGCGCTTTTCGATCACCCGCCGCCAGAACGCCTGCGCCGCCGCGTCGCCGCGCGCGAAGGCCAGCAGCACCGGCAGCGTCGCCTTGCCCTCGCGGAAATCGTCGCCCGCGTCCTTGCCCAGCGCGGCGGAGGCGCCGCCATAGTCCAACAGATCGTCCACGATCTGGAACGCCACGCCCAGCGCGTCGCCATAGGCCGCCAGCGCGGCGACCTGCGCCTCCGAGGCGCCCGCCACCATGCCGCCCGCCTGCGCCGCCGCCTCGAACAGCGCGGCGGTCTTGCCGCGGATCACCTGAAAATACACGTCCTCGCCGCCCGCCAGCGAATTGGCGGCGGCCAGTTGCAGCACCTCGCCCTCCACGATCACCGCCGCCGCGTTCGACAGCACGCCCAGCACCGCCACCGAGCCGGTCTCGACCATCAGCTGAAACGACCGCGCGAACAGGAAATCACCGACCAGAACCGAGGGCTTGGGGCCGAACACGGTGTTGGCGGTGGGGCGGCCGCGGCGGCGCGCGCTTTCGTCCACCACGTCGTCGTGCAGCAGGGTGGCGTTGTGGATGAACTCCACCGCCGTCGCCAGCAGCACGTGGTTGTCGCCCGCGTAGCCGCACAGTTTCGCCGCCGCGAGCGTGAGCAGCGGGCGCAGCCGCTTGCCGCCCGCGCCGATCAGATGCGCCGCCACCTGCGGAATCAGCTTGGTGTGCTCCGAACGCATCCGCGCCGCGATCTCGGCGTTCACCCGCGCCATTTCCGGCGCGGTCAGCGCCTGAAGCCGCTCGAACGCGCCCGCGCCTGCGGCTTCTGGGCTCAGCATGGGGGCCGGTTGGGTCACGAAGCCGGTTTCCTTGACTTGCTGGCGCGACGGCGCCCTCGACGGATGCGCCCGGGGCGCCTATCCTCGCCGCATGGAGGAGCTTGTCCGCACCACCGACCCGACGCTGATCGTGTTCGCACGCGCGCTGCTCAGCGCTGAGGATATAGATTGCTTCGAGTTCGACGTCCATATGAGCGTGCTGGAGGGCAGTCTGGGCGTTTTGCCGCGCCGCCTGATGGTCGCGCGCGCCGACGCATTTCGCGCCCGCGCCATCCTGCGCGACAACGGCGTCGAGACCACCCCGCCGCGATGAACGCCGCGCCGCCCGCCGCGCAGGCCGAAACGCCGCCCGACACGCCAAGCGCCGCGCTGACCGAGGACGCGATCCTCGGCGGGCGGGTGCGGCTGCGACAGCCCGTCACCGGCTATCGCGCCGCCACCGACCCGGTGCTGCTGGCCGCCGCCTGCCCCGCGAAGCCGGGCGAGCGGGCGCTCGACCTCGGCTGCGGCGCGGGCGCGGCGATCCTGTGCCTGGCCGCGCGCGTTCCCGGCCTCGATCTGCACGGGCTGGAGGTGCAGCCCGCCTACGCCGCGCTGGCGCGCGTCAACGCCGCGCTGAACGGCGTCGCGCTCCACGTCCACGAGGGCGACGTCGCGGCGCCGCCGCCTGCGCTGAAGGGTCTGCGCTTCGACCAGGTCATCATGAATCCGCCCTGGTTCGACGAGAGCGCGCCGCCCAGCCCCGACGCGGGCCGCGACGCGGCGCGGCGCGCAGCCGCCGCAGGCGTCGCGCTGTGGATCGACGCGGCGCTGCGGCGGCTGCGTCAGGGCGGGCGGCTGACGCTGATCCACCGCGCGGCGGCGCTGCCCGCCATTCTCGCCGCGCTGGACGCGCGGGCGGGCGACGTGGCGGCGCTGCCGCTGATCGCGCGCGCCGGGCGCGACGCGGGCCGGGTGATCGTGACCGCGCGCAAGGACAACCGCGCGCCGTTCCGCCTGTGCGCGCCGCTGGCGTTGCACGCGGGCGCGGCCCATGGTGGCGACGGCGACGACTTTTCCACCGAGGCCGCCGCCGTGCTGCGGGACGCCGCCGCGCTGCGCTTGTGAAGACGGGAGTATTGCGCATGAAGCCGCTCGACAATTCGATCATCGCCATGGCCGACGAGCTGACGGCGTGGCGGCGCGACCTGCACCGCCACCCCGAACTGGGCTATCAGGAGACGCGCACGGCGGCGTTCGTGGCCGACGCGCTGCGCGGCTTCGGGCTGGATGTGGTCGAGACCGGCGTCGGCGGCACCGGCGTCGTCGGCGTGCTGCACGGCGCCAGCGGCCCCGGCGACGAAAGCCGCGCCATCCTGCTGCGCGCCGACATGGACGCCCTGCCGATCGAGGAGGCCACCGGCGCCGCCTACGCCTCCGCCCACCCCGGCCGGATGCACGCCTGCGGCCATGACGGCCACACCGCGATGCTGCTGGGCGCGGCGAAGCGGCTGGCGGAGACGCGCGCCTTCGACGGCTCGGTAGTGTTCGTGTTCCAGCCCGCCGAGGAGGGCGGCGCCGGGGCCAAGGCGATGCTCGACGACGGCTTGCTGGAGCGGTTTCCGGTGCGCGCCGTGTTCGGGATGCACAACATGCCGGGCCTGCCGCTGGGCCATTTCGCGGTGAAGCCCGGGCCCTCGATGGCGCTGGCCGACGAATTCTCCATCACCATCACCGGCAAGGGCGCCCACGCCGCGATGCCGCACCTGGGCTGCGACCCGATTCTCGCCGGCGCCGCGCTGGTGCAGGCGCTGCAATCCATCGTCTCGCGCCGCGTCGATCCGGTGGACCCGACCGTTCTGTCGATCACCGAATTCCACGGCGGCGCCGCGAAGAACGTGATCCCCGAGGTGGTGACGCTGGGCGGCACGATCCGCGCGTTCTCGGCCGCCACGCACCAGTTCATGCGCGCCGAAGTCGCCCGCCAGTGCGCCGCGCTGGGCGAGGCGTTCGGCGTCGCCATCGCCTTCGGGCCCAGCGTCACCCCCTACCCGCCGGTGGTCAACGACGCCGACGCCACCGCCTTCGCGGGCGCGGTGCTGGCCGGTCTGGTCGGCGAAGCGGCGCTGATGCGCGATCCGCCGCTGATCATGGGCGCGGAGGACTTCGCGTTTCTGGCCGAGGCCCGCCCCGGCGCCTTCGTGTTCATCGGCAACGGCGACAGCGCGTCGCTGCATCACCCGGCCTACGACTTCAACGACGCCGCCGCGCCGCTGGGCGTCGCCTATTGGGTGCGGCTGGCGCAGGCCGCGCTGCCCCGCGCCTGAGGCCGCCTGATTCGCGGGCGTATTGCGGCAAATGCGCCGACAGGTTGAACAATTCCGTTGGTGACAGCGGCGTGACGCTCGTGTTCTACTTTTGCTGCTGAACCGCTGACGGAGGGTAATCTATGAGCCTCGACTCGCATCTGAGCGAACTGCGCCGCAAGCACGAAACGCTGTCGAGCCGGATCGAACAGGAACAGCGCCAACCCGGGTCCGATGAACTGGCTATTTCCTCGATGAAAAAGGAAAAATTGCGACTCAAGGAAGAAATCACCAAGATCTCCAGCCAGTTGCACTAGAGATAACGCGCGCGGGGCCAGTGCTCCGGCGACAGCGCGCGCCCTTGCGCCGCGTCGAGGGGCGCATCCCCATGGCGATGACAGCGCGCCGCCCGGCGATGCGGGCGGCGCGGCTTACCGGCGAAAGCAGCCCCTGATGCGGAGGCGCTGTTCGGGGCTCGGCATCGTGATCCACCCCCGCGCCGACAGGGCGCTTTTCGTGCTATGATCGCGCTTCCTTGGCGGCATGGATGGCGAAGCAGGTGGCGCGTGGATGGCGATGGCTGGCCGCACTTCTCGCCGTGGCCCTCGGCGCGGCGCTGATTGCGCCGCTGCTTGTCGATGGACGCAGCCTGACCCCGCGCCTTGAGCGCGCCGCAAGCGCCGCGCTGGGCCGCGTCGTGACGGTCGGGGGCGCGGTTTCGGTTGGCCTCTTGCCGACGCCCTGGATCAGCGCCGAGGACGTGCGCGTGACCGGCGCGGGCGACGGAGACCCGCTTGAGCGCGCCGGCGTCGCGCGGGTGACACTCGCCGTCGCGCTCTGGCCGCTGGCGTCGCGGCGCATCGACATTGGCGCCGCGACCCTGGACGGCGTGACGCTGGCGCTGCGCCACCGCGCCCCATCCGCCGCAGCGCCGGGTGAGACCGCCGCGCCATCCGGAGCGGGCTGGACGCCGCGCGCGATCACGCTGCGCGGCGGGCGCGTCGCCCTTGACCGGCTCACCTACGCCGCTGCGCCGGACGGCCCGCTGAAAAGCTTTGAAAATATCGAGATCCAGGTCACGCTCGACGCCGCGGGAGACACGCCCGCCGCGCTGCGCGCCAGCCTGCGCGGCCGCGCCGACGTCACCATCGGCGCGGTCGAGGCGCTGGGGGAAAGCCTGACCGACGTCACCGGCGCGCTCGCCTACGCGGGCGACGGGCTGTGGACGCTGGCGCTGGAGGGCGCGCGCGGCGGCATGGCCGAGCCGCTGCTGGGGCTGGTCGCCGAGGCGCGCAGCCCGGCGCGCCTGCTCGACGGCGAGACCGTCGCCTTCACGGTCGAGACGCGGCTTGGCGGGCAGACGGCGCGCGCAACCGGCGCGGCGACGGCGGACCCCGGCGCATCGCCGCCAGAACTGTCGCTGACGCTGGAGATCGACGCGCTTGACCTCACCGCGCTGGGTGCGGCGCCGCCCGAGCCGCGCGCGCCTGCGGGCGATGGCCGCCTGATCCCCGCCGCGCCGCTGCCGCAGGCGCCCCTGCCCGACATCGCGCTGACGCTGTCTGCGACCGCGCAGCGCGTCACGCTGCCCGACGGCCTTGCGCTGGATGACGTGCGCCTAGAGGCGGCGCTTGCGGGACGCGCGCTGCGGGTGACGCGCTTTGAGGGCGGCGTGGCGGGGGGGCGGATCAGCGGCGCCGCTTCTTACGCGCCGTCGCCGGACGGCGCGCCGCCGCGCGCCACGCTGCGGCTGGAGGCCGACGGCCTCGCCGCCGCCGCGATCGCGCCGCGCGCGGGCGCGCTCGACCTCTCCGCCGCCACGCTGGGCGCGAGTCTGGATGTGTCGGGCGCCGGGCGCGACACGCGGGCGCTCGCCGCCAGCCTGAGCGGAACCGCCGAGATGCGGCTGGACGGCGGCGCGATCCGCCTGCGCGGCGCCGCGCCGCTGATCCGCGACATGGGCCGGTTTCTCCAGCCGATCCTCGGCCGCGACGGCGCCAGTCCGATCCGCTGCGGGCTGGCGCGCTGGCGGCTCGACGACGGGATCGCCACCATGACCGGGGGCGTGCTCGACAGCCGCCCGCTGATCGCCTCGGGGCGCGGAACCGTCAACCTGCGCCGCGAGACGCTGGATCTGGTGGTCGGCGTGCGCCCGCGCGAGGCGGCGCTGGCGCCGCTCAGCGTCACGCTGCGCATCGGCGGCGCGCTCGCCGCGCCGACCGTGGCCGCGGCGCCCGCCGATCTGCTGTCAACCGTCGCCACCGTCGCCGGCGTGGTGGTCAACCCGCTGGGCACGATCGCGGTGCTGGCGATGGGCCAGGGCGATCAGCCGGTCGGATGCGCCGCCGCGCTGGCGGCCGGGGCGCGCGCGCCCGCCACCCCTCTGGGCGCGATCGGCGGCGCCGCCGGCGCGCTTGGCGGCGCCCTCGGCGACGCGCTTGGCGGCGCGGCGGAGACGCTTGGCGGCGGCGTCCGGTCGCTGTTCGGGCGTTGAATGCGGCCTTGCGCGCCTGCGAAGGGCGAGAGGACGGAGAGCGCCGCCCGCTAAGCCGAAAGCCCCTCGTCCTCCAGCAGCGTGCGGCCCTGCCGGTCCTCGATCTCGATCAGCCAGAGGTCGGGGTCATGCTCGCGCTGGCGGGCGGCGGCGGCGTCCACCTCCCGCTCGGGGCCTTGCGCCACAAGCGCCCAGATGCGCGCGCCGTCGGGGCCATAGGCGCGGCCATAGAGCCTGGCCGCGCCGTCGAGCGTGGCGAGCTTCACCAGCACCGCCCCCGCCGTCGGATCGCCCTTGCGGGTCAGGTAGCAGGGGATGTCGGCGGCGGCGAGGCGGGCGCGGTAGGCGCCGACCCAGAAATCGGTGGAGAGCCGCGCCGTCACGCCTCGCCGTCCGACCAGTCCAGCCCGATGGCGCTGTAGCGTTCGCGCTCACCCTCCCAGTTCGGGCGCACCCGCACCGTGAGGAACAGATGCACCGGGCGGCCCAGCACTTCGGCGATGTCGGCGCGGGCGGCGGCGCCCACCGCCTTGATGGTCTCGCCCTTCTTGCCCAGCGCGATGCCCTTGTGCCCCTCGCGCCCGACATAGATCACCTGATCGACGCGGGCGGAGCCGTCGGCGCGCTCCTCCCAGGCTTCGGTCTCGACGGTCAGCTGATAGGGCAGTTCCTCATGCAGACGCAGCGTCAGCTTTTCGCGGGTGATCTCGGCGGCGATCTGGCGCATCGGCGCGTCGGCGATCTGGTCGGCGGGATAGTGCCACGGGCCCGGCGGCAGTTGCGCCGCCAGCCAGGCGCGCAGGTCGGCCACGCCGTCGCCCTTCTCCGCCGAGATCAGGAAGGTCGCGGTGAAATCGCGCTGGGCGTTCATCTGCGCGGTCAGCGCCAGCAGGTCCTCACGCCGCACCCGGTCGATCTTGTTGATCACCAGCGCACCCGGGCGCCCGGCGGCGCGTTCGTCCAGCGCGGTCAGGATCGCCTTGACGCCCGGCGTCAGCCCGCGATGCGCCTCGACCATCAGGCACACGAGATCGGCGTCGCCCGCGCCCGCCCAGGCGGCGGCGACCATGGCGCGGTCCAGCCTGCGGCGCGGGCGGAACAGGCCGGGCGTGTCCACGAACACGATCTGGGCCGCGCCCTCGATCGCGACGCCGCGGATGCGGGCGCGCGTGGTCTGCACCTTGTGCGTCACGATCGAGACCTTGGCGCCGACCATGCGGTTGAGCAGCGTCGATTTGCCCGCGTTCGGCTCGCCGATCAGCGCGACAAATCCGCAGCGGCTCTCGCCGTCGCCGGAGGTTGGGTCAGTCATGCGCGAGCCTTTCCAGCAGGGCGGCGGCGGCGGCCTTCTCGGCCTCGCGCTTCGAGGCGGCCACGCCTTGCGCGGCGGCGCCGTTGGTCAGCTGCGCCGCGATCACGAAGCGCGGCGCATGGTCGGGGCCGTCGCGCGACACCAGCGCATAGACCGGCTTGCCCAGCCCCCGCCCCTCGGCCCATTCCTGGAGCGCGGACTTGGGGTCTTGCGGCGCGACCGACCCTTGCGCGGCGATGCGCGGGCCCCAGTGGCGCAGGATCACCTCGCGCGCCGCCTCGAAGCCTGCGTCGAGATAGACGGCGGCGATCACCGCCTCCATCGCGTCGCCCAGCGTGGTCAGCCGCTTGCGCCCGCCCGCCTTGCTGTCGGAGCGCTCCATGCGCAGATGCGCGCCGAGGTTGAGGTCGCTCGCCACGGCGGCGCAGGTCTCCTTGCGCACCAGATCGTTGAGGCGCGGCGCCAGCTTGCCCTCCGCCTCGCCGGGCCAGCG
Source organism: uncultured Rhodobacterales bacterium (assembly GCA_964599185.1). GTDB lineage: Bacteria > Pseudomonadota > Alphaproteobacteria > Rhodobacterales > Rhodobacteraceae > Rubrimonas. The sequence goes on from CAZRFB010000326.1 coordinate 8,672, forward strand.
GTTGAGCAGCGCCTCGGCGATCACCAGCATCAGCACCCGGTCGCCGAGAAACTCAAGCCGCTGATAGTCGGGCCGCGCCGGGCCGCCGGCGGAAGGATGCGTCAGCGCCGCGTCGATCAGGTCGCGCCCCACGCTGCGGCCAAGCCGGGCGAACAGCGCGTCGAGGGCGGGCGGCTCGGCCATCTCGCTCAGTTGATCGCCTGAAAGGTGCGCCCGAAGCGCCAGTTCCACACCGCCCAGAACGGCCCGTCGGCGGACACGGCGATCACTTCCGCGCGACCGACGAGGTTCTCGAACGGCACGAACCCCACGCCGCCCGCCGCGCGCGGCTCACGGCTGTCGCGGGAGTTGTCGCGGTTGTCGCCCATGAAGAAGAAATGCCCCTCCGGCACGCGGAACTCCACGGTGTCGTCAAAGCCCATGCCGTCCGCCGTATTGAGCACCGGATGCGACACGCCATTGGGCAGCGTCTCGGTCCACTCCTGCAGCGCGCAATAGCGCCGGTCGCCGACGATGCGGCTGTCGGCGCACATGCCGAACGCGGGGTCCAGGAATACGCCGCCGCGCGCCATGCCCACCGGCTTGCCGTTGATGTGCAGCACGCCGCCGCGCATCTGCACCGTGTCGCCGGGCAGGCCGATCAGCCGCTTGATATAGTCTTCGGCGGTGCGCGGGTGTTTGAACACCACCACGTCGCCGCGCTCGGGGTCGGAGGCGAGGATGCGGCCGGGGATGAACGGGCACAGGTTGACGCCGAACACCGTGGGGCACGACACGCTTGAATAGCCGTAGGCGTATTTCGATATGAACAGGTAATCGCCGATCAGCAGGGTCGGCTTCATCGAGCCGGAGGGAATCCAGAATGGCTGGAACAGCACGGTCCGGAAAACGCCCGCGATCAGCAGGGCATAGACGATGGTCTTGAGGAGTTCGCCGAACCCCTCCTTCTTTTTCGTCTTCGCCTTGGCCATGGAGCGCCCTGTCCGCTGTGGGTGGATCGCCCCGCTTGTCGCGCGCG
>CAZRFB010000327.1:0-3838 GCA_964599185.1 uncultured Rhodobacterales bacterium
CAGGATCTGCGCCCGCTCGCGCTGGCCTACGATCAGGACGCCGCAGGCGCCTTCGAGATCGCCGGGCGGCTCGACGGCGCGCTCAGCGCGCCGCATATCGCCGGAACCGCCCTGCTGCGCGACATCGCCTATCTCGGCGAGACCTATGGGCGGCTGGACTTATCGCATGACGTGACGCTGGGCGCGGCGCCTGCGGGGCGGGTGTCGTTGTTCTCGGAAGGCTCGCGCTTCGGCCCCGCCGAACTCGCCACCAGTTTTCTTTTCGAGAACAACCGCCTGAGCCTGGATAACCTGATTGCCGCCGCGCTGGGCGCGCAGGTCAGCGGCGCGGTCGCCTATGACCTCGACGCGCGCCTGGCGGAGGGCGCGCTCGACGCGCGGCTGGCCGATCTGGGGCCGCTGTCGCAGCTTCTGGACGCGCCGCTGACCGGCGCGGCGACGCTGAAGCTGGCGCTGCGCCCCGAGGACGACACGCAGACCGTGACGCTGACGGGACAGGCGCGCGACCTCTCCGGCTTCGACGCCCGCGCGGGGACGCTCGACATCGACGTGACCGCGCGAGACGCGCTGGGCGCGGCGCCGCGCGCGACCGCGACGCTGCGCGCCGCCGACCTCGCCGCCGCCGGGGCGACGGTGGCGGAGGCGCGGTTCGAAGGATCGGGCGAGAACCTGATCGCCGCGCCCGCCGCGCGGGGCGTGCTGAGCGTCTCGGGGCTGGAGGCGATGGGCGCCAGCGTCGCGCAGGCGCGGCTGGAGGGCGAGGGCCGCGACCTGCTGGCCGCTCCGGCGGTGGAGGCGGTGCTGACCGCGCGCGCCCTCGCCTACCCCGCCGCCGACGCGACCGTGGCCGAGCTGCGCTTCGAGGGGGCGGGCGAAGACCTGATCGCCGCGCCCGCCGCGCGGGGCGTGCTGACCGCCTCCGGCGTCGCGGCGGCGGGGGCGACGGTCGGCGCGCTGCGCGTCGAGGCGAACGGGCGCGACCTGCTGGCCGCGCCGCAGGGCGCGCTGACGGCGCTGCTGGAGCAGGTCGCCGCCGGCGGCGCCGCCACGCCGCGCGTCACGCTGAACGCCGCGCTGGCGCAAACCGAAGGCGCCGCGCGGCTGACCGCCGATCTCAACGCCGCGCCCGCCACCCTGCCGGGCGCGCGGCTGGGCGCGTTCACGGCGCGGGCGGCGGTGGACGACGCGCTGGGCGCCGCGCCGCGCATCGACGCAACCGCCAGCGTCGGCCCCTCCGAGGCCGGACCCGCGACCATCGCCGCCGCGTCGGCCGCGGCGCGCGGGCCGCTTTCGGCCATCGACGCCACGCTGACCGCGCGCGGCGCGATGCGGGACGGGCCTGCGCTGGCGCTGGACGCCGCCGCGCGCATTGACGCCGCCGCCGCCGCGCCCTCGGCGGTGATCTCCGCTTTCACGGCGGCCTATGGCGACGCGGCGGCGGCGCTGCGCGCGCCGCTGCGCATCGCGACAGGCGCCAGCACCCGGTTCGACGGCATCGACCTCAGCCTGCCCGGCGGCGCGCTCACCGGCGCGGCGGCGCTGCATCCCGACGGGCTGTCGGGCGATCTGACGCTGGCGATGGACGATCTTGCGCCGCTGGCGCGGCTCGCCGACGCGCCGCTCGACGCGGGCGCGCTCGACGCGCGGGCGCGCTTCGACACCCGCCCCGGCAACGCGCGGGCGGAGATCTCGGCGCAGGGGCGCGGGCTGAGGCCGAGCGGCGTCGATCTGGGCGAGGACGGCTTCGACATCGACGCCGACGCGCGCTGGAACGGCGCCCGGCTGAGCGCGACCGCCGAGGCGCGCGGCCCGTTCGATCAGCCGCTGCGCCTTGAGGCCGCCGCGCCGCTGCGCCCCACCGGCGGCCCGCTGCCCGCGATCCCGGCGAACGCGGGCGTGGAGGGCCGCGTGACCTGGGCGGGACGGCTGGGCGATCTCTGGGCGCTGGTCCCGGCGCCCGACCATGTGCTTGACGGCGACGTCGCGGTTGATCTCACCGTCTCGGGGCGGCTCGCGCAGCCGACCGTCGCGGGCGTGGTCTCGATGCGCGACGGGCGCTATGAGAACCTTGAGACCGGCACGATCCTGACCAACCTCACCATCCGCTCGCAGGCCGCGCCGGACGGCGGGTTCGAACTGGATATGGACGCCGACGACGGCGCGGGGGCCCCGGTGTCGGCGCGCGCGCGGCTCAGCGGCGGCGCGCTCGACGCCACCCTTACCGCGACGCGCGCGGTGCTGGTGCGCCGCGACGACGTGACCGCCGAGATCTCCGCCGACATCCGCGCGCAAGGCCCGCTCGCCAGCCCCGCCATCTCGGGGACCGTGACGGTGGACCGGGCCGAGGCGCGGCTGGTCAACGCCCTGCCGCCCTCGGTGGCCGATCTGGGCGAAGTGCGCATCAAGGGCGCGCCGCCGCCGCCGGTGGCGGAGCCCGCCGCGCCGATCCCGCTCGACGTCACGATCTCGGCGCCGCGCAACGTGTTCGTGCGCGGGCGCGGCCTCGACAGCGAATGGCGCATCGACATGCGCGTCGGCGGCACGGCGGCGGCCCCGGTGGTGAGCGGCGTGATCGAGCGCATCCGCGGCCAGCTGAGCCTGGTCGGCGCGGTGTTCGCGATGGAGCGCGGCGCGATCCGCTTCACCGGCGCCACGCCGGTCGATCCGCTGCTCGACATCGCGCTGTTGCGCGAAACCGAGGGGATCACCGGCGGAATCGTGGTGCGCGGCTACGCCTCCACGCCGGAGATAGCCTTCGAGTCGCAGCCCCCCCTGCCGGAAGGCGAAGTGCTGCCGCGCGTGCTGTTCGGCAAGTCGCAGCAATCGCTCGACGCGGGCGAGGCGATCCAGCTTGCGGCGGGCCTCGCCACCCTGTTCGACGGCTCGGGCGGCGCGCTCGACGCGGTGCGCGCCACCGCCGGGGTGGACGTGCTGCGGCTGGAGGGCGCGGGCGAGAACGCCTCGGTGACGGTCGGCAAGAACCTCGCCGACGGCGTGTTCGTCGGCGCCCGCCAGCCGGTGGACGGCGGCGCCGCCAGCGTGATCGTCGAGATCGAGATCTTCGACAACCTCATTGGCGACACCGAGATCGGTCAGGAAAAGGGCGGTTCGGTGGGCCTCAGCTGGCGGCGCAACTTCTGATCCGGCTCAGGCCGGATGATTGCCGCAATAGCCGCCGGGATTCTTGGCGAGATATTGCTGGTGATACTCCTCGGCGTAGTAGAACGGCGGCGCGTCGAGGATTTCGGTGGTGATCTGCGCGCGGAACCGCCCAGCCCAGGCGGCGCGCGACGCCTCCGCCTCGGCGCGCTGTTCGGGGGTGAAGGCGTAGATCCCGGAGCGATACTGCGTGCCGACGTCATTGCCCTGCCGCATCCCCTGCGTCGGGTCGTGCCCCTCCCAGAACAGCTTGAGCAGGGCTGCGTAGCTGGTCACCGCAGGGTCATAGACCACCAGCGCCACCTCGTTGTGGCCGGTGCGCCCGGTGCACACCTCGCGATAGCTGGGGTTCGGCGTCGGCCCGCCGACATAGCCGACCGCCGTCACCCAGACGCCGGTCTTGGTCCAGAAATACCGCTCGACGCCCCAGAAACAGCCCATCCCGAACAGCGCCTGCGCCAGTCCTTCCGGAAACGGCCCCTTCAGCGGGCGGCCGGAGACGAAATGCGTCGCGGCGGTGGGAATCGCCTCGGCGCGACCCGGCAGCGCCGCCTCCGGCGTCGGGATCTCGGCGGGCTTTCTGGCGAAGAACATCGGTGACCTCCCATTTTCGTTGCCAAGGATATGCTGATCGCGCGCGGCGACGGCAAGGCGGCGGCGATGCGAACTTTATGCGAAC
>CAZRFB010000328.1:0-10083 GCA_964599185.1 uncultured Rhodobacterales bacterium
GCAAAGCGCGAAGGCGCTGGGCCTGTCGCTGCCCAACACCGCCACGGCGCAGGAACTGTTCAACGCCTGCGTGGCGAACGGCGGCGCGGCGTGGGACCACTCGGCGATGGTCAGGGCGCTGGAGCTGCTGGCCAATCACGAGGTGGCGTAGGAGGAAGGCCCCGTCACCTCTCCCCTCTCCCCCAAAAGGGGAGAGGGGCGCGCAACCCCGGCGCATCGTTGCGCGTTCCGGCCTCATCCGGTCAGGCGTTTCGACACCATCCGGTCGGTCATTCCGATCTGATCCGGTCACGGATTGCCGGGCGTCCGGTCACCCTGCGCCTCGGCCGGGACAGACGCCGCTGAGCGATCGTGCAGCGGGGTGGCGTTGCGTCCCTCCAGCAGGCGCAGGGAGCCGAGGATGAGGCGATTGCCGAAGCGCAAGATTTCAGATGCCCTCTGATCGAGGGCGGCCGGGCTTTCGGCCCGCAAGCGCGCGGCGCGCCTGTCGGTCGGACAGGCGACGCTCCGGGGCCACCTGAAGCGCGCCGCCCTTTTTGAGAACAAGTCTGCGAACTGCTTGCAAACGCAACATTGCATCCGTGCAAGTCCGCTACGGAACTACGACGGCTGCGCTGAGAAAGTCGGTATCGGGCCGCCGGATTGATCCCGCTGCGAGCATGGCGATTGTCGTCCACCGATGCTGTTCCCGCCGGCGCCACCAGGCAGGTCTGGGGGGATTAAAGCCGTGGACATGTTCCGTAAGGTCGTCTGGCGTGTGTGGCGGAAAGAAGCCTGCGAATGCCGCCCCCCCCCGACACCGACCACCTTCGTTCGTCAGCGTGAGGGTGTCGGCGCAAGCGCAGCCAGCGCCCGCTCCGTCCCAGCGTCGGCTCCGTCAATGTGTCTTCGTGCGCGAACAGCGCGTCGGCGCGCCATCGTCGCGCCCGAGGATGCGGGCGAGCGCGTCCGGCTGGCCGTCGCGCGTCGCGATCTCCAGCGCCGCGTCATGTCTGTCGATCACCGCGCCGCAGCGGTGGAACGCCTTGCCCGCCGATGTCCGGATCGCGCGCCATTGCGACGTTGGCGCAACCGCATCGGCGACCGGCTTGCGCACCTGGGCCGACGTCCTTGGCGCCGCCCTCCTCGGCATTTTCCCGCCATGTCTCGACGCGCGTGTGGGCTCGGAGTGGATCCGGGGGGTGATCGCATCCTGTGCCGGGGCGGATCGCCATGCCGCCGTCGCAAGGCCATCCGGTTGCAAAGCCGATCTGCGCGCGTGGCGCGGCGCCGTTCGGTTGCCGCCGCTGGCGCAGTGTGTCCGGCGGGCTGCGGTCGATCCGGGTCTACCCCGGCGCAGGCCCCAGAACGATGCGCAGGACATGGGAGCCCGCGCAGAGCGCGACCTCCACCGCGCCCTCCGAGCATGGGGTCGGGGCGCCGTCCAGCATCGCCGAGCCGACGCCGCGACAGGCGCCGCCCGGGTTCTTCACCACGATCTCCCACCGCATCCCCTCCAGCGTCAGCACCGCCGAGAAGCCGGGCCACGCCGCCGGAATGCACGGGTCCACGCGCAGGGTCGCGCCCCGGCGGGTTATGCCGAGGATGCTCTCAATCCCCGCCCGCTGCATCCAGCCCGCCGAGCCGGTGTACCAGCTCCAGCCGCCGCGCCCCTCGTGCGGCGCCACCGAATAGACGTCGGCGGCGATGACGTAGGGCTCGACCCGGTAGCGCGCGGCGTCCCGCGCCGTCAGGGCATGGTTGATCGGGTTGAGCAGCGCAAACAGCCCCGCCGCCTGATCGCCCAGGCCAAGCTTCGCGAAGGCCATCACCGACCACATGGCGGCATGGCTGTATTGCCCGCCGTTCTCACGCAGGCCGGGCGGATAGCCCTTGATGTAGCCGGGGTCGCGGTCCGTCCGGTCGAACGGCGGCGCGAACAGCAGCGCGAGGCCGGGGTCGGGCCGGATCAGGCGCGCGGTCACCGCCGCCATCGCCTGCGCGGCGCGCGCCGGATCGCCCGCGCCCGACAGCGCCGCCCAGGACTGGGCTATGCTGTCGATGCGGCATTCCTCGCTGTCGGCGGAACCCAGCAAGGCCCCGTCGTCGTAGGCGCCGCGCCGATACCATTGCCCATCCCAGCCCACCGCCTCGATCGCCGCCAGCACCGACGCCGCATGCGCGCGCCAGCGGACGGCGCGGACAGGCTCGCGCGCCTCGGCCAGCGGCGCGAACCGCGTCACCGCGGCGATGAACAGCCAGCCCAGCCAGACGCTGGTCCCGCGTCCCTCGATCCCGACGCGGTTCATGCCGTCGTTCCAGTCGCCGCCGCCGATCAGCGGCATTCCGTCTGCGCCGGTCATCGCGACGCACTGGTCAAGGCCGCGCGCGCAGTGCTCCAGCAGCGTCGCCGTCTCCTCCGCTTGCTCCGGCAGAAAAAAGGCGTCGTGCCGGTCCTCGCGCAGCGCCGGGCCGTCAAGGAACGGGACCGGCTCCTCCAGCACGGCGGCGTCGCCGGTCGCGGCGACGTAGGTCGCGGCGGCGTAGGCCAGCCACACCCGGTCGTCGGAGATCCGCGTGCGCACCCCCTCGCCGGAATGCGGCAGCCACCAGTGCTGCACGTCGCCCTCCGGGAACTGCCGCCCGGCGGCGCGCAGCAGATGGGCGCGGGTCAGGTCGGGCCGGGCGAAGCTCAGCGCCATGCCGTCCTGCAACTGGTCGCGAAAGCCATAGGCGCCGCTGGCCTGATAGAACCCCGCCCGCGCCCACACCCGGCAGGCCAGCGTCTGGTAGAGCAGCCAGCCGTTCAGCATCACGTCCATCGCCCGATCCGGCGTGGCGACCTGCACGGCGCCGAGTATCTGCCGCCACTGCGCCGCTACGGCCGCCTGCGCCGCGTCGAGGTCGGCGTCGCGCCAGCGCCGGACCAGCGCGCGCGCCGCATCGGCTGTCGCCGCCTCGCCCAGCAGCACGACGACCTCGGCCGTCTCGCCCGGCGCGAGCGCAATCGGCGCCTGCAACGCCGCGCAGGGGTCGAGCGCCGCGCCGGTCGCGCCGTCCAGCGCGGCGCCGGGACGCAGGCCGAGCGGTGCGGCCATCGCGCCGCCCCGGCCCAGAAACGCCGCCCGGTCGGCGGTCCACGATGTCTGGCGACCGGCCATGTCGGCGAAGGCGACGCGGCCCGGAAACGCCGTGCTCCATGGGTTGCGCGCGAACATCGCGCCGGTATCGGGGTCGATTTCGGTGGCGAGATGCTGGGCGGTCTCCGGGCGCGACCGCCCCATCACCCACGCCGCATAGGCCGTCACGGACAGGCGGCGCGCCCTGCCGGAGACGTTGCGCACCGAAAGCCGCATGATCTTCACCGGGTCGTCCACCGGAACGAACAGCGCCAGCGTCATGGCCAGGCCCTCCGCCTCGTGCTCGAAGCGGCTGTAGCCGAAGCCGTGGCGCGCGACGTAGGCCCCGCCGTCGCGCATCGGCGCGGCGGTCGGGCCGGTCAGCGCGCCGGTCTCCTCGTCGCGGATGTAGAGCGCCTCGCCGGCCGGGTCGCTGACGGGGTCGTTGGACCATGGCGTGAGCTGGTTCTCGCGGCTGTTGACCGCCCAGGTGGCGCCGGCGCCGGTCGCGGAGACGTGAAAGCCGAAACCGGCGTTGGCCACGACGTTGATCCAGGGCGCCGGGGTGGCGCGCCCGGGACCGAGCACGACGACATACTCGGCGCCGTCGCTGCCGAAGCCGCCGGTGCCGTTGAAGAATTCCAGCGACGCAGTCTGGATCGCCGACGCGGCGTGCGCGACCGGAATCGGCGCGACCGGGGCAGGCCGGGCCGAAGGCGGCGTCGCCACGGTGAGCCGCGCAAGCTGTTTGCGGATCGGGCCGCGCCGCGCCGGCAGCACGACGCGGGCGACGGCGCGCAGCAGGTCCACCGCCTGCGGTCCCGCAAGATCGGCGCGCAGCGCGAACACCCCGCCCGCCGCCAGCGCGCCGCCGGGCGCGGGGCGCGCTCTGGCGCTGCGCACGGCCGTCTCGATGGCGTTCTGCAAATCCTGGGCATAGGACGCGACGCGCTCGTTCAGGATCACCAGATCGACCGCGAGCCGCTTCATGCGCCAGTATTCATGGGCGCGCAGCAGTTGCAGCACCTGCGCCATGTCCACCACGTCCTCGATGCGCAACAGCACGATGGGCAGATCGCCGGAGACGCCGAACCGCCAGAGCCCCGACTGCGGCCCCGCGCCACGCAGGACAGCCGCCGACGACGGCCGCAGCGCCCGGCCCGCATGGATCACGTGGGCGGCGAGCCGCTGGAAGTCCGCCGCCTCGGTCGCCGTCACCCCCAGATGGCGCAGTTGCACCTGGCCCTTCGTCCACGCCAGCGTCTGGATGCGCGCGAAGGCGCTGACGTCGCGGTGGCGGTCGATCAGCGCGTCGAGCCCCGCGCGCGTGTCCGCCGCCATGGTCCAGAACGCCACCCGCGCCACGCCCCCGGGCGGGACGCGCACGCGGCGGCGCAGCGCGAACGCCGGGTCCAGCACGGTTCCCAGCGCGCCCGACAGGAGCCTGGTCAGCGCGACCGGATCGCCCGCGTCGCGGTCGCGGCCGATGAAGCGGGCGCGGTCGGTCTCCCACCGGCCGGGCGCGGTCTCGACGCCCTCCACCACGGCGAGATGCGCCGCCCAGATCTCCGCCTCGTCGGGGCTGCGCCGCCTGCGCGTGGCGATCAGCGTCGCGCCGTCGGCGGCCAGTTCGGTCTGCACGAACAGCTTCGAGAACGCCGGATGGGCGGCGTCCGACGCTGGCGGCGCCAGCGCCAGCTCCAGAAACGAGGTGACCTCGATCTCCCGCGCGCGGCGACCGCGATTGACCAGCGAGACACGGCGCACCTCGGCGTCGTCTTCGGGAGACACCATCGCCTCCAGCGTCGTGGTCAGGCGACCATCTCTGCGCGAGAGGATAGCGCCATCCTCGGCGAAGCGCGCCTCATAGCCGTCGGGCTGCGCCCCGAAGGTGCGCCAGCCCGCGCGCCAGATGGCGCCATTGGCGATGTCGCGCAGGTGTATCGCGGCGCCGTCGGCGTCGCGCGTGGGGTCCTCGCGCCAGCGGGTGATCGCGAAGTCGCGCCAGCGGCTCCAGCCGCCGCCGGTCGCGGTCACCATCACGCTGTAGCCGCCGTTGGACATCAGGTGGGTCGCAGGCAGGTCGCCGGTGGGAGGCCCAAGCACGCGCACGCTGTCGGCCGTGGCGGTCAGCGGTTCAGCGCCGGGCGCATCGTCGGCCGCCAGCGCCGCCGCGACGGCGCGCGGCGGGCGCTCCTGCAACAGCAACGCCGCCGCCTGGATGATCGGCTCGGCGTGAAAGCGGCCTCGCATGACGCCGCCCATCAGCGCGTTGGCGATCGCGACGATGGTCATCCCCTGATGGTGCGCCATGTGCGCCTTCACCACGGCGACCTGCGCCCCTGCGGGCAGTCGCGCGGCGGTGAAATCGAGCGCCTCGTAGAAGCCGAAGCGCCCAAGCCCGCCCGCCCTGGCGAGCGTGGCGAAGTTGGCCGCCGCCGCGACCGGGTCCACCATGGCCGCCAGCGCCGTCGCATAGGGCGCCACCACGGCGCTGTCGCCAAGACCCCGCTTGAGGCCGAGGCCGGGGACGCCGAAGTTCGAGTACTGGTAGGTGAACTCGATGTCGCGTGCGTTGAAGGCGGATTCCGACACGCCCCACGGCAGGCCGAGCGCGCGGCCATAGGCCCGATGGCGCGCGACGGCGCGGCGGTTCGTGGTCTCCAGCAGCGCGCCGGCGGGCGCCTGCATCACCAGCGCGGGCATCAGGTATTCAAACATCGAGCCCGACCACGACATCAGCGCCGCGCCTGCGCCAAGCGGCGTGGCGGTGCGACCGAGCCGGAACCAGTGTTTGGTCGGCGCGTCGCCCTTGGCGATGGCGAACAGGCTCGCCAGCCGCGCCTCCGACGCCAGAAGGTCGTAGCAGCCGACATCGCGGGCGTTGTCGGCGACCGAAAAGCCGATCGAGAGCAATTTGCGCTCGGGGTCCATCAGGAAGGTGAAGTCCATGCCCATGGCCAAACCGCGCGCCGCCGCCGCCGCCGCGCGCCAGCGAGGGCCGAGATCGGCGCCGTCTTCGACCGGCGGCGGCGGCGCCGACCAGAACGGATCGTCAGGCTCCTGCAACGCCAGCGCGGCGGCGTCGCCGGCCCCCTGGGCGCGCATGGCTGGCGCGACGGGCGTCGTCGCCGCCGCCTCGCAGGCGTTGGCCAGCGCGATCAGGTGACCGGCGAGGTTGCCGCTGTCCACCGTCGAGACATAGGGCGGATCGAGCACGCGCAGGTCGCGCGTGTCATACCAGTTGAAGAAGTGGCCGCGATACCGCTCCATCCGCGCCATGGTGGCGAGCGTCGCCTCGATCCGCTCCAGCGTCTGCGCGGAGGTCGCCCACCCGAAATCGCGCGCCGCGACCGCCGACAGCAACCCCAGCCCGATATTGGTGGGCGAAGTGCGGCGGGCGATGACGGGGCGCGGGTCCTCCTGAAAGTTGTCGGGCGGCAGCATCCCCTCGGCAGGCGTGGCGAAGGTCTCGAAGTAGCGCCACGTCCGGCGCGCGATCAGGCGCAGGGCGCGGATGTCGGCTTCGCCGGCCGCCGCCAAAGGCGCGTCGCGGGTCGGCTGGCTGATGCGCCAGGCGAGCGTCGGGCCGGCCAGCCACAGCGCGGCGACCGGCAGCACGACCGGCCACGACGCCGGCGCGATGGCGAGCGCGCCCGCTGCGGCGGCGAACGTCAGGGCGATCCCGCCCGCCATGCGCCGGTGAAAGCCTGACCACCCCAGATGCGCGGCGCGCGCCGCCTCGGCGCCGGTGACCCATTCCAGCAGCAGACGGCGGCTGCGCAGCCGCGCGAGCGCGCGAACCATGGCGTCGCCCATGCGGCAGGCGTGATCGGGCAGGAACGCGAGGTCCAGCGTCACGCGCGCCAGCGCGCCCGCCATGTCCCTTGCCAGCGCAGCGAGATGGCTTCGCAAGCTGACGCCGGGCTGGCGCGACGCGGCGGCGAAGGGGATCGGCAGCAGCGCAGGCGTCGCCATGGCGGCAAGGATGAAGGCGGTCCACGCCATCGCGACCGGCGCATCCTGTGTCCAGCCGACCGCCAGCGCCGCCAGCGTCAGCGGCGCCAGCGCGGATCGCCGGAGCGTGTCGGCCATCTTGACCCGGCCGACGCGCGGCACGCCGCCGCGAACGTGGCGCGCCCCACCGAACAGCCATGGCGCAAGCTGCCAGTCGCCGCGCGCCCAGCGGTGCGCCCGCCGCGCGGCGACATCATAGCGCGCGGGATGATCCTCGACGACCTCGACATCTGAAGCGAAGCCTGCGCGGGCGAACACGCCTTCGAACAGGTCGTGGCTCAATACGGCGTCGGGCGGGATGCGGCCGGCCATCGCCGCCTCGAAGGCGTCGATGTCGTAGATGCCCTTGCCGGTGAAGGAGCCGAGGGCGAACAGGTCCTGCCAGATATCGGCGGTGGTGGTCGCATAGGCGTCCATGCCGCCGGGGGCGGAGAAGATGCGCTGATATGCCGAGCCCTCGCCGGCCATCGGCAGGGCCGGCGTCACACGCGGCTGCATGATCCCATAGCCCTCGACGACGCGACCGGCCGCAGGGTCGTAGCGCGCGATGTTCAGCGGGTGCGCCATCTTGCCGATCAACCGGCGCGCGACGTCGCGCGGCAGGCGGGTGTCGGCGTCCAGCGTCAGCACAAACACCACGCCCGCAGGCGGCGCGTCGGCGATGAACGTCGTGTCGTCGGCGCCGCGCAGCAGGCGGTTCAGCTCGTGCAGCTTGCCGCGCTTGCGCTCCCACCCCATCCAGCAGCCCTGCAGCGGCGCGAACACGCGGCGCCGGTGCAGCAGCAGGAAGCGCGGACCTGCGGCGCCGGGGGCATGGCGCGCGTTGAGCGCGGCGATCCCGGCGACCGCCGCCGCGAGCGTGGGCGCGTCGGCGGGCGTCGTCTCCGCCGCCGCGTCTGGCCAGTCGCTGAGCAGCGCAAAGTAGATTTCGCCGCCGCCGTTCGAGAGATGGTGGACCTCCAGCGCCTCGACCTGCAGCGCGACATCGGCGGCGTCGCCCAGCAGCGTCGGCACCGCGACCAGCGTGCGCAGATGCGCGGGCGGGCCGTCGGGCAGGGAGAGGCCGGGCAACGCGCGGGCGCAGATCGCCATCGCCGCAGCGCGGTCCACCAGCGCGACCGCCGCCTGCATCGCGGGAAACAGCCCCGCCGCCGCCAGCAGCGCCAGAGCGCCGGGGCCGAGCGTCGGCTCCGCAGCCGAGACGAGCCACAGGCCCAGCGCCAGCACCCCGGCGCTGGCGGCGATCACGGCGCCGACGTAGCCGCCGATCCCCAGCCGCAGCGCGCGCCGCCTCAGCCAGCGCGCAGCGCCCGGATGAAAGCCGATCGCCCGCTCCAGCGCCGCGCGACCCTCGCCCAGCAGAAAGAACCCCGGATCGCGCCGCCGCGCCGCGCCAGGTTCGTCCGGCGCGCCCGCAGCCATGGCCAGCGCCGCCTCCGCGACGGCGCTCTCGCCAAGCGCCGAGCCTCGGGCGAGTCCCTCGATGGCGGTGCGGTAAAGGTTGCGGGTGGCGAAATCCATCGCCGCATAGGTCGGGCCGGTGCGCAGCCGCGCGTCCACAAGACTGACGGACTCGACCCAGCTCGCCCAGTCGGCGTCGGAGATGGCGCGCAGGCTGGTGATGACGTTGCGCATCGTCACGTTCGAGGCGCCCTGCCGGTCCTGCGCATGGCGAACCACGTCGTCGAGACCCAGACCCTGCTTCGCCAGCCGCGCGTCGAGCCATGCGCATGCGGGCGTCTGGCTGGGGTCGCAGTCGCGCAGGCGCTTGGCGAGCTGGCTGGCGAAGGCGTCGGGCAACGGCGCATCGGCCAGCGCGCCCATGGCGCGCTCCGGCGCCTCCGCCTGCGGGCCCAGCATCCGGTCGGCGGCGGCGTCCGCCGCTTCGCGCAAGCCGTGGGCCTCGGCGATCTGATCCGCCAGGCGGCGCAGGTTCTCGACCAGCACGATGCGCAGGGTGATGGCGACCGCCCAGAGCTCGCCGATGCTGAGCGGCGCGACCCGCTGGTAGGCGTTTACGAAGCGGCGCAGGACCTCGGGATCGAAATGGCTGTCGGTATGCGCGACAAAAGCCCAGGCGAGACCGAAGACGCGCGGATAGCCGGCGAAAGCGCCGTCCGCGAGCTTGGGCAGCTGGCGATAATAGCCCGGCGGCAGATCGCGGCCGATCTCGCGCACCTGCGCGGCGACCGCATGGTGGTTGTCCAGCAGCCAGGCCGCGGCGGGCGCGACCTCGCCGCCGCGCGCAAGCGCCAACGCGCAGGCGCGGCGGACAGCCGATATCGCATCTGCATTGGCGGCGAGCCGACGCGACAGCGGCGGGGCGCGGCGCGGTCGCGCCGAAGTCTGCTGCGCGACCGCCAGACTCTCGGCGTGCTGCTCCAGCCGCTCGACGCTGAACAGGACGTCGCGCACCGGCGCGCGGTCATCCCACACTTCTCTCATATGCATTCCCATGGCGCGCCTCGGAGGACATTCTGTCGGTGGCCGCATCGCCGCGCAGGCGACGGCTTCGATCGGGTCCTGCGCCCCCGCTCGAAGCGTCGTCGCCCATAGCGTCGCTCTCGGTGGGCGCGGGCGTCGTCGCCCCATGCGCGTCATTGCAACGCATCGGCGCCCGATGCGTTCCGCCGCGCGCGGCATTCAGGCCGCCGGCGACGCCGCCGCCGCGCGCGCCCCGGCCGGTCCCAGGCTTCCGACCCGGCGCGCCTGGGCTCCAAAGCCCCCGACTGTTACCCCTCGACGGCCTGCGCGATGGCGGCGTTCAGGGCGTCCGCGTCGAACGGCTTGCGCAGCGACACGGCGGCGGCATGCAGGCCGTCGCGGGTCGGCGCGTCTGCGCTGATGAAGACATGCGGCACATAGCCCGCGCGCAGGATCTCCCGCATCGCGGCGGGCCCGCTTCCCCGGCCGAGCCGCGCGTCGATGATGACGAGATCGGGCTTCAGGCGTCGCGCGGCGGCGACCG
>CAZRFB010000329.1:0-1659 GCA_964599185.1 uncultured Rhodobacterales bacterium
CAGTTCTAGCAGCAGATCGGGCATGGCGGATTACTCTTCGATGACCTGGCGCCACTGATAGGCGCGCCCGTCGGGAAAGACGGCGACGATGCGTTCAAAACCCTGCGGCGCGGCCTCGGCCACCACCGCGCGCGCCGCGCCTTGCTCCAGCGCCAGCCCGATCGCCTCGGCGTCGAAACAGTCGAACCAGCCCGGCGCGATCAGCGGCGTGGCCTTGCGCGGCGCGGGGCCTGTCACCAGCGCGGGATCGACCGTGAAGCAGCCGCGCAGCTTGAGCGGCGAGGACGCGCCGTCCAGCCCGCGATAATCCGCCACCGGGACGGCGGCGCCGTCGATCGTCACCGAAGAAAGCCCCTCGACCGGCTGATAATACGCATAGACCTGCGCATACCATAGCCCCGCCCCGGCGACGGCGGCGATCAGCAGCAATCCGATGATGAGGATGCGCCCGCTCACGCCGCCGCGCCGCCCGCTTCGGTGGTGAGATACGCGTCGGCGCAGGCCTTCGCCAGCGCGCGCACCCGGGCGATATAGGCCTGCCGCTCGGTGGGCGAGATCACCCCGCGCGCGTCGAGCAGGTTGAACAGGTGGCTGGCCTTGATGCACTGATCATAGGCCGGATGCGCCATCACGTTGGCGCCGCCCGCCTTGGGGTCGTCGGGCTCGGCGGCCAGAATCCGCCCGCACTCGGCCTCGGCGTCCTCAAAATGGCGCAGCAGCATCGCGGTGTCGGCGATGTCGAAGTTCCAGCGGCTATACTCGCGCTCGGTCTGGCGGAAGATGTCGCCGTAGCGCAAGGGGATCGGCGCATCGGGGGCGTTGAACGGCATGGCCATGACATGCTCCACGCCCAGCACATACATCGCCAGCCGCTCCAGCCCGTAGGTCAGCTCGCCCGAGACCGGCTTGCAGTCATGCCCGCCGACCTGCTGGAAATAGGTGAACTGGCTCACCTCCATCCCGTCGCACCACACCTCCCAGCCCAGGCCCCAGGCGCCCAGCGTGGGGCTTTCCCAGTCGTCCTCGACAAAGCGCACGTCGTGCAGGCCAAGGTCGATGCCGATCTCGCGCAGAGAGCCGAGGTAGAGGTCCTGAAGATTGGCCGGGCTGGGTTTGATCAGCACCTGATACTGGTAATAGTGCTGGAGGCGGTTGGGGTTTTCGCCATAGCGCCCGTCGGTGGGCCTGCGCGACGGCTGAACATAGGCCGCCGCCCATGGGCGCGGCCCCAATGCGCGCAGCGTGGTGGCGGGGTGGAAGGTGCCCGCGCCCACCTCCATGTCATAGGGTTGCAGCACCGCGCAGCCCTGCGCGCCCCAATAGGTCTGGAGCCGCAGCAGGATCTCCTGAAACGAGCGGGGCTTGGGGTGAGACATGGCGCAAGGGCTCCGGGGATGGGCGCGCGGACCCTATCGGCGCCCCGCGGCGCGGTCAACGCCGCGCGGCGCTTGCGTCGGCGCCGTGCGGGCCGGTATGGAGAGCGCGGAGAGCCGGTTTAGCTCAGCTGGTAGAGCACCTGATTTGTAATCAGGGGGTCGGGGGTTCGAGTCCCTCAACCGGCGCCAGGCGCCCCTGTCGCCGCGCCGCTCGCCCGATGCGGCACGGGTCTAGAACAGCGTTCCCTGCGCGGCGGGCCGGTCGGCGGCGGCCTTCACGCGC
>CAZRFB010000330.1:0-6637 GCA_964599185.1 uncultured Rhodobacterales bacterium
GACGCCGCGCGTGCGCAGCATCAGCTCAAGGTCGGTGGCGCAGAAACTGCCCTTGCCGGGCTTGTCGATCACCGGCTCGCCCGGCAGCGGCGCCAGTTCGGGGATGATCTCCCACCCCGGCTCGCCGCGCACCAGGATGCGCCCGCAGGGGCCGGGGTCGCCGATCCCGGCGCCGATCTGGCGCGAGCGCCAGCGCTTGTTGGCGGGCAGATCGGCGAGGTCGGGGCGGTGGCCCTCCCGCGTGTGAAACACATGCCCGCCCCAGCCGCGCATCGCCGCCAGCACGCGGGAGATCGGCGCGATCGGCGCGCGGGTCAGCGACAGATCATAGCCCATCTTGTCCACATAGCCGCCGTCGCCGCAGAAATCGGTCTGCATGTCGATCACGATCAGCGCGGTGTTGGCCGGGCGCAGGTCGCCGTTCCACGGCCAGCGATACGGATCGGCGGCGACGGCGCCGGGCGTGATCGCCGACAGCGCGTTCATTCCGCCGCCTCCAGCGCGCGCGCGCCAAAGCGGCGCGTCGGCGCGGCAAAGCCGCAGCCGGTCCCGTCGGTCACGCGCACCGCGTCCTCCCACGGCAGGCGATAGCGCCCGGCGGCGAGGTCGGTCATGTAGCTGTAGGGGCAGTCCTGCGCGCCGCCCTTCACCGCGACATAGCCGCGATGGCCGAACTGGTAGATGTTGTTCTCCACGCCCCAGCAGGCCCGCGCCTCGCGCACCAGATCGGGGCGCACTTCGGCGGTCACGATCTCGTCGGGGCGCCCGTTGGCGGAATGGGCGATGATGGTCCCGTCGAAGTTGACGATCATCCCCTCGCCCATGCTGTCGAACGCGCCGTCCGAGCCGCACATGCACACGTTCGCCGTCACCATCAGGTTGCAGAACGCGTTGGCCTGATTGGTGAAGCGCCAGCTTTCGCGGATCGGCGCGGTGTAGCCCGCCGTGCGCAGCATGATCTCGGCGCCCTTGTAGGCGCATTCGCGCGCCATCTCGGGAAACATCCCGTCGTGGCAGATGATCAGCGCCAGCTTGCAGCCGTTGGGGCCGTCGATGACCGGGATGCCCCTGTCGCCCGGCTCCCACGGCTCGACCGGAACCCAAGGGTGCATCTTGCGGTAATAGAGCCGCTCCTCGCCCCGGTCGTCGTAGATCAGCCCGACGTTCCACGGCATCCCGCCGGGGTTGTGCTCCATGATCGAGAAGCAGCCCCAGATGCGGTTGTCGCGGCAGGCCTGCGCGAAGGCCGCCGTCTCCGGCCCGTCGCGGCGGCACAGGATCGCGGGGTCGATGTCCATCGACAGCCCGTGCAGCGCGTATTCGGGGAACACGATCAGGTCCATGGTCGCCATGTTGCGCCGCGCCTTGCCGACCATCGCCACGATGCGCGCCGTCTGCGCCGCCAGATCATCGGGCGTGGCGACCACCGGAAGCTGGGTCTGCGCCAGCCCGATCACCACGCCGTTCGCCGATTTGTTGAGACCGCCAAGGCCGCTCATCCGTCTCTCCTATCGATTGAAACCCAGCGCCGCGGGGGCGCCCGCCAGCGCGCGGCTGGGCGAGGACGCCGCGATCAGCAGACCCAGCGTCAGGACGTAAGGCGCGGCGTTGAACAGGTGATAGCCGCCGGTCACGCCGACCGACTGCAACGCCGGGCCCAGCGCGCCCGCGCCGCCGAACAGCAGCGCCGCCCAGAAGCAGTTGACCGGCCGCCAGCGCGCGAAGATCACCAGCGCCACCGCCATCAGCCCCTGCCCCGAACTGATCCCCTCGTTCCAGCTGCCGGGGTAGTAGAGCGACAGATACGCGCCCCCCACCCCCGCCAGCGCGCCGCCCGCCGCCGTGGACAGCGCGCGCACCCGCAGCGGATCGACGCCCAGCGCGCGCGCCGCCTCCGCCCCGTCGCCCACCACACGCACGATCAGGCCCGCGCGGGTGGCGCGGAACATCCACGCCATGCCCAGCGCCAGCGCCAGCCCGATCAGGAACAGCGCGTTCACATCCAGCGCCGCGCGCACCTGCGCGATGTCGGACCACCAGCCGAACGGGATCGACGGCAGGTCGGGCGCGACCGGCTGGACGTAAGGCTTGCCGAAAAAGAACGCGAGGCCGGTGCCCAGCAGCATCAGCGCGATGCCGATGGCGATGTCGTTGACGCGCGGCAGCGCGCACATCACCCCGTGCGCCAGCCCGAAAACCGCGCCCGACAGCGCCGCCGCCAGCACCCCAAGCCACGGCGAGCCGGTCTCGTAAGCGATGGCGTAGCCCGCCATGGCGCCGAAAACCAGCGTGCCCTCCAGCCCCAGATTGATCCGCCCCGACCGCTCGGTGAGGCATTCGCCGAGCGATACGAACAGAAACGGGGTGGAGACCCGTATCGCGCCCGCCAGCATCGCCAGCGGCACGCCCCACAGGCCCAGATCGGTCACGCCGTCGCTCATGCCCGCCCCCATCGCTCGGGCGCGAACACGCGGCAGCGCCCATACAGCGTCTCGCTGAGCAGGATCGCGACGAACACGAAGCCCTCCAGCACCAGAACGGTCGCGTCCGGCAGGTCCATGCGCCGCTGCACCAGCCCGCCCGACGCCTCCAGCCCGCCGACCAGCACCGCCGCCGGGATGATCGCCAGCGGGTTATGCCGCGCCAGAAACGCGATCAGGATGCCGGAATAGCCATAGCCCGCCATCAGCGAGGCGTTGGCGGCGCCGTGCACCGCCGCCACTTCGAACAGGCCCACCAGCCCGGCGAAGGCGCCGCCCAGCGCGGCGAAGCCCACCACCAGCGCGCCCACCGGCAGCCCCTGCAACTGCGCCGCGCGCACGTTGCCGCCCGCGATGCGCGCCGCGAAGCCCCAGCGGGTGCGCTCGATCAGCAACCACGACAGCGCGCAGGCGGCGACGCCCACCGCCAGCCCCCAGTGCACGCCGACGCCGGGGATCTCGCCCATGCGCAGGGCGTCGGGCAGCGGCGCGGTGGAGGGCTTGTTGAGGCTGGCCGGGTCGCGCAGCGGGCCCTCGACCAGATGGTTGAACAGCGCGATGGCGACATAGGCCATCAGCAGGCTCGAGATCGTCTCGTTGACGCCGCGCGCGTGGCGCAGCCAGCCGACCGCGCCGATCCACAAGGCCCCCGCCGCCATCGCCGCCAGCGCCATCAGCGCGGGCGCCAGCGGCCCGCCAATCCCCGCCGCCACCGCCGCCGCCAGCCCGCCCAGCGCGATCGCGCCCTCGCCGCCGATCACCACCAGCCCCAGCCGCGCGGGCAGCGCCACGCACAGCGCCGCCAGCAGCAGCGGCGCCGCGCGCGACAGCGTGTTCTCCCAGCTGAAGCCCGTGCCGAACCCCGCGCGCCAGACCAGCGCATAGAATGCCGCCGGCGAATGCCCCAGCGCCGCAAGGAACAGGCTGAACGCCGCCAGACCGGCCAGCAGCGCGCCGAGCGGGATCGCCACCGCCTCGGCCCGGCGCGCCAGCCCCGCCAGCGCCGCCGAGAGCCCCGCCATCGGCGGCGCGCTGGTCAGCAGCTGGGTCACGAGGTCGCGCCGACGACGCCTTCGACCAGATAATCCATGCTCTCCAGCGCCAGATCGGTTTCGACCAGCGCCTGCCCCGCCGCGACGATCTGGGCGCCCTGGTTGTCGTTCAGCGGCCCGCGCAGCGCCGCGAAGCCGCCCTTGAGGATCTCGGCGCGCGTCGCCTCGAACTGCGCGCGGGCGGGATCGGTGACGGCGGGCCCGAGCGCGCTCATCTTCACGAAGCCGTCCGCCAGCCCGCCGCGCACGAAATTTGGAATGGTCCCGCCGTCCAGGGCGGTCTGCGCCATCTGCGTATAGACCTGCGCCCAGTTCCACTCCGCGCCAGTGAGATATTTCTCCGGCGCCAGCGCGCTCTGGTTTGCATGATAGCCGCAGATATACGCGCCGCGCCCGGCCGCCGTCTCCATCACCACCTTCGGCCCGTCCACATGCGCGGTGATGACATCGGCGCCCTGATCGACCAGCGCGTTGGTCGCCTCCGCCTCCTTGACCGCCATCGACCACTCGCCGGTGAAGATCACCTGACAGATGATCGAAGGATCGACCGAGCGCGCGCCGAGCAGGAAGCTGTTGACGTTCATCAGCACCTGCGGAATCGGCTTGGCGGCGACGAAGCCGATCTTCTTCGTGCGGCTCATGTGTCCGGCGACGACGCCGTTCAGATACTGGCCCATGCCGATATAGCCGAAATACGAGCCGACGTTGGCGGGGTGGACGCCCGCGGCCCACAGGCCGCCCGCGTGCTGGAACCGCACCTCGGGATGCTTCGGCGCGACGGCGAGGATATGCGGGTCGAAATAGCCAAAACTGGTGGGAAAGATCAGCGACGCGCCGTCAAAGGCGATCATGCTCTCCATGGTCTTCTGCACATCGACCGTCTCGGCGACGTTCTCCTCCTCGATCACGGTGACGCCCGCCATCGCCTTCACCGCCGCCGCGCCCTCGGCATGCGCCTGATTATAGCCGAAGTCGTCCTTCGGCCCGACATAGATAAAGCCGATGGTCAACCCCGAGGCGCGCGCGGGCAGCCCGCCGGCGGCCAGCGCGGTGGCGCCTGCGGCGGCGCCGAGAAAATGACGGCGGGACAGCGAACCGATCATGGGGAAACCTCCTGTTGCGCGTTAACCTTGACGCTAGGCCCGGCCCGGTGGAAATGTCTTCTGCTATTTCTGCATCGGACCGCTGCATGAAACGCACCACATAGAGGGCCGCTGATGCGTCACCACACCCTGATGCGCATGATCGACGCCACAGCGCGGGCCGGGTCGATCCGCAAGGCGGCGGAGCAGCTGGCGATCACCCACACCGCGCTCAACCGGCGCATCCTGGCGTTCGAGGCGGAGCTGGGCGCGCCGGTGTTCGAGCGGCTGCCGCGCGGCGTGCGGCTGAACCCTGCGGGCGAGTTGGTGATCCACCATTTCCGCAGCCAGATCGCCGACATGGCGCGGGTGCGCAGCCAGATCGCCGACCTGAAGGGAGAGCGGCGCGGCCATGTCGCCATCGCCTGCAGTCAGGCGCTGCTGCCGTATTTCCTGCCGCGCGAGATCGCCGCCTACCGGGCCGGGCACCCGGCGGTGACGTTCAGCGTCGAGCTGCGCGATCGCGACATGGCCGAGCAGGCGCTGGCCGATCACGTCGCCGACCTCGCACTGGTGTTCGAGCCGGTGCGCCTGACCGAGGTGCAGACCCTGTTGACTGCGCCGCAGCCTGTCTGCGCGGTGATGGCGGCGGATCATCCGCTGGCGGGGCCGGGCCCGGTGCGGCTGCGTGACTGCCTGCGCTGGCCGGTGGCGGTCCCCTCCGCGCCCTACGGCGTGCGCCACCTGCTCGATGCGGCGCTGTCGGGCGCCAGCGCGCGCCTGAGCCCGGCCGTCACCGCCAGCAGCTTCGAGTTCCTGCGCCAGTATGTGCTGGCGGAGCGGCTGATCTCGTTCCAGATCCCCATCGGCCTGCCCGCGAGCGGCGAAGGCCTGTGCAGCCGACCGCTCGATCCGCGCGACATCGCCATGGGCCTGCTGCACGTCTGCCAGCTGCGCGGCCGCACCCTGCCGGTGGCCGCCGCCCGATTTGGCGCTCAGATCGTGCGGACACTGGCGGACGTCTAGGGCCGGACCGGCGCCAGGGCGCGTTGCCCGAGCCGCCGTCGCTGGCGGTCCCTGCGTCGGCGCGCAATGTGGCGCCTGTCGCGCCGTCGCCCGAGGTCCGCAGCGCTGCGCAGGAGCCGCCAGAGGCCGCTTGGAGCCCGCTGGAGGGCGGCGAGACCACAGAAGCCGCATCAGCCGGCAAAGCGGCTGACGGGCTTCCAGCGGCGCTCCAGACGCCGCAGGCGCCGCCAGTCGCGGTCACCGCCCCTGCAGGCCTGCGCGGACGCAGCTCAGCTGCGCCGCCCGCCGCGCATCCGTCGGCGTCCATCCTGACGGATGCGCCGACGCCGGGCGCCGACGCCGATGCGGCCGCAGGTCTGCGCATCATCGGCGGCAAGCTGACCAAGCTCGCCGCCGGCGTCGCCGACGCGCGTCGCCAGCAGGCCGCGCGCGACGCCGAGGCGGAGATGGAAGGCGACGAGGCGGCGACGGCCCGACGCCGTTGACGCCTGAACGAGACCTCGAAGCGCATCGCATGATGTGCTATATTCGCACTGAATTCGATGTGCTTCGAGGAGGCCGCCGTGGATATCACCAGGGACATCAGTCCCCTGACTGAGTTCAAGCGGGACTCGGCGCGCCTGATCGCGCGCCTGCGCGAGACTGGGCGACCACAGATCCTCACCGTCAACGGCAAGCCAGCGGTCGTGATGATGGACGCCGCCGCATGGCAGGAGATGCAGAATCAACTCGACTACGCCGAGACCGTCGCCGGGATCCGCAAAGGGCTGGCGCAGGCCCACGCCGGTGAGGGCGCCGAGGCGACGACGTTCTTCGACGGGCTTGCCCGCTCGCAATGACCAGGCCATTACCGGTCATCATCACGCCCAACGCGGCGGATGATCTCACGACCTCATGGAAATGGCTGCAAGAGAGCAACCCGAGGGCGGCGGACGAATGGCTGTCGGGCGTCCGCGAAACCATCCTCTCTCTTGGGGCGATGCCTGAAGCGCATCCG
>CAZRFB010000331.1:0-12976 GCA_964599185.1 uncultured Rhodobacterales bacterium
GATCACTGAAACGTCACTTCAGGCGGGCGCCGGTCACGGGCCCAATGCGGGCCTGCGCATACGAACGCGTTCAAAGGAGAAAACACCATGAAGTCCATCGCCCTGGCGGGGCTGTTCGCAACCGCCGCCGCGCTCGCCGCGCCCGCCGCCATGTCGGCCGAGAAGCTGCTGCTCAAGACGCCGATCGCGTTCTCCACCGAATTGCCGAGTCTTGGCACGCCGATCCCCCGCGTCGCCGAACAGCTTGAGCTGATGTCCGGCGGCACGCTGCAGATGAAGGTCTATGAGCCGAACAAGCTGGTGCCGCCGTTCGAGATTCTCGATGCGGTGTCTTCGGGCAAGATCAACTCCGGCTACACCACCGCAGGCTACTGGGCCGGCAAGATCCCCGCCGCGCCGCTGTTCTCCGCCGTGCCGTTCGGCCCGGAAGCGGGCGAATACATGGCGTGGCTGTATTACGGCAACGGCATGAGCCTGTATCAGGAGATGTTCGATCAGGCGGGCTTCAACGTCCACGTGATCCCGTGCGCGATCATCGCGCCGGAGACCTCAGGTTGGTTCGCCAAGGAGATCAACTCGGCCGAAGACCTCAACGGTCTCAAGATGCGGTTCTTCGGCCTCGGCGGCAAGGTGATGCAGAAGCTGGGCGTCGCGACCTCGCTGCTGCCCGGCGGCGAGATCTATCCGGCGCTGGAGAAGGGCGCGATCGACGCCACCGAGTTCTCGATGCCGGCGATCGACAGCCGCCTCGGGTTCTACAAGCTGGCGAAATACAACTATTTCCCCGGCTGGCATCAGCAGGCCACCGTGTTCGAGCTGCTGGTGAACAAGGGAACCTGGGACGAGATGTCGGACCAGCACAAGGCGATCCTCAACAACGCCTGCAAGGCCTCGATGGCCGACAGCTTCGCCGAGGGCGAGGCGCTGCAGTTTGCGGTGATGAAGGAGAACGTGGAGAAGCACGGCGTCGAGATCAAGCAATGGTCCGACGAGATGCTGGCGCTGTTCGAAAGCACCTGGCGCGAGGTCGCCATCGAAGAAGCGGCCAACGACGCCTTCTTCAAGAAGGTCTATGATGACATGGTGGCCTTCCGCGACGGCTATAAGACCTGGAAGACCAACGCCTTCCTGCCGCGCAAGTAAACGCCTGATCGGAACGGCGGCGGCGCCCTGATGCGTCGCCGCCGATTGCGCAGCCGAGCCGCCGATGACAGGCGCGCCGGCTTTGGAGGAGACGACCAGGATGACCAACCAGAGCACGCCGCCCTCGGGCGCGACGGACGATCCCGTCGCCGTCTATGAAGCCGAGATGGAGCACCCTGAGCCTGACCGTCAGCCGATCGCCGACCGGCTGGAGCGCGTGGTGCTGGGCATAGGCTCGGTGGTTATGTGGGCCAATGTTGCGCTGATCGGGGTGATTATCGCGCAGGTTGGCCTGCGCTATCTGTTCAGCATGAACTACCCCAAGCTCGACGAGATGCAGTGGCATCTCTACGGCCTGACGACGATGGTCGGCCTGAGCTATGCGATGGTCAAGGACAGCCACGTCCGCGTGGACATCTTCTACGGCGGGCTGAACGATCACAGCAAGCGCATCATCGAGGTCGTCGGCATCCTCGCGCTGCTGGTCCCGTTCATCTATCTGATGATCGATCAGGGCTTCGATTATTTTCAGGAATCCTTCCGTCTGAACGAGCGCTCCAGCAGTCCGACGGGCCTGCCGGCGCGCTGGGCGTTCAAGGCGGTGATGCCGATCAGCTTCGTGCTGCTGGGCGTCGCGGCGCTGGCGCGGCTGATCCATGACGGCCACGCCCTGATGACGCGCGACCGGGGAGAGGGCGCCGGGCTGGGCCGGATCGCGATACTGCTGATCGTGTTCGCGGCGCTGATCTGGGGGGTTTCCAGCTTCGTCGAGGCGACCGAGGAAAAGCTGGTCGTCGCGATGTTTCTCAGCTTCATCGGCCTGCTGTTCGTGGGCTTTCCGGTCGCCTGGGTGCTGGCGGGCGTCGGCGTGGCCTACTGCGGCGTCGCCTACATGTTCGACAACGACATGATGGCGTGGACCGGGCTTGAGAGCACGCTGACCGGGCTGGACTATCTGACGCTGGGTGCGGTGGTGAACCGCATCTACGCCACCATGTCGAACGCGGTGCTGGTGGCGCTGCCGATGTTCATCTTCATGGGGCTGATGCTGGACGAATCTGGCGTCGCGGAAAAGCTGATGATGTCGATGCAGCGCATGTTCGGCACCGTGCGCGGCGGGCTGGCGCTGACGGTGGTGACGATCGGCATCATTCTGGCGGCCTCCACCGGCATCGTCGGCGCCTCGGTGGTGCTGCTGGGCGTGCTGTCGCTGCCGGCGATGCTGGCGCAGGGCTACTCCAAGCCGCTGGCGACCGGGGCTATCGCGGCGTCCGGCACGCTGGGCATCCTGATCCCGCCGTCTATCATGCTGGTGATCATGGCGGACCAGATGGCGCTGTCGGTGGGCGATCTTTTCATGGCGGCGCTGATCCCGGGGCTGATGGTGGGCGGTCTCTATCTGGCGTTCATCTACATTCTCGGCCTGATCCGCCCCGACATGATGCCGCTGCCCGAAGGCGCCAAGACGGCCGATTGGGAGGCGGTGAAGGAGATGATGGTGGCCGTGCTGCCGCCGGTGATCCTGATCCTGGCGGTGCTCGGCTCGATCTTCGCCGGGCTGACCACGCCGACCGAGGCCTCCGGCGTCGGCGCGCTGGGCGCCACGCTGCTGGCGGTGGCCTATCGCAAGCTGAACCTGCGCAAGCTGGTCAACGTCTGCGTCGCCACCTTCAACACCACCGCCTACATCTTCGCGATCTTCATCGGCGCCACGGTGTTTTCCTACGTCCTGCGCGAACTGGGCGGCGATGAGCTGATCGAGCACATCATCACCTCGGCCGGCTTCGGGCCGAACGGCACCATCCTGTTCATCCTGTTCGTGGTGTTCATCCTCGGCTTCTTCCTCGACTGGATCGAGATCACGCTGATCGTGCTGCCGCTGATGCGCCCGATCGTCAAGGCGCTGGGCTTCGACATCGAGGGGTTCGGCGTGCTGGACGAGCCGACGCTGATCTGGTTCGTGATCATGGTCGCGGTGACGCTGCAAACCTCGTTCCTGACGCCGCCGGTGGGGTTTGCGCTGTTCTACCTCAAGGGCGTCTGCCCGCCGGAGGTGAAGCTGTCGCATATCTACCTCGGCGTGATCCCGTTCGTGCTGCTCCAGCTTACCGGGCTGACGCTGCTGTTCCTGTTCCCGACGCTTGCCACCTGGCTGCCGGCGGTCGCCTATTGACGCAAACCGGCCTACGGTCGGGTACAGGAGAGGAGCGGCGGTCATGACGCAGGACGGTTTCATCGCAAGGCTCACAAAGGCCAATGGCGGGCGCGGCGTGCTGACCGATCCGCGCGCGACCGAGCGCTGGCGCAAGGGCTGGCGCTCGGGCGGCGGCGACGCGGAGGCGGTGGTCGCGCCGCGCAGCCTGCTGGAGCTGTGGCGGGTGTTGCAGGTCTGCGTCGAGGGCGGGCGCATCGTGATCATGCAGGCGGCCAACACCGGCCTGACCGAAGGCTCCACCCCCAGCGGCGAGTACGACCGCCCGGTTGTGGTGATCAACACGCTCAAGCTCGACAAGCTGCACCTGCTGGGCGACGGGCGCCAGATCGTCAGCCACGCCGGCGGCACGCTCTATGCGCTGGAGAAGCTGCTCAAGCCGCTGGGCCGTCAGCCGCATTCGGTGATCGGCTCATCGTGCATCGGCGCCTCGGTTGTGGGCGGGGTGTGCAACAACTCCGGCGGCGCGCTGGTGCGGCGCGGGCCCGCCTTCACTGAACTGGCGCTCTACGCGCAGATCACGGCGGAGGGGCGGCTGGAACTGGTCAACCATCTTGGCCTGCGGCTGGGCGACACGCCGGAGGCGATGCTGGCGCGGCTGGAGCGCGGCGGCTTTACCGAAGACGAGATCGACTGGAGCGCCGGCCGCGCTTCGCAGGACGGCTACGCCGAAAAGGTGCGCGACGTCGAGGCCGACAGCCCGGCGCGCTATAACGCCGATCCCGGCGGGCTGCATGAGGCGTCGGGCTGCGCGGGCAAGCTGGCGGTGTTCGCGGTGCGGCTCGACACCTTCCCGCAGGAGACCGACGCCCGGGTCTATTACATCGGCGCCAACGATCCCGCTGCGCTGACCGCGCTGCGCCGCCGCCTGCTGACCGATCTGCCGAGCCTGCCGATCAGCGGCGAATACCTGCACCGCACGATCTTCGACATCGCCCATGTCTATGGCAAGGACACGCTGCTGCTGATCCACTGGCTGGGCACCGACTGGCTGCCGACGATCTTCACGCTCAAGGGCCAGATCGACGCGCGACTGAACAAGCTGCGCTTTTTGCCGCGCAACATGGCGGACCGCGTGTTGCAGGCGCTGTCGCGGCTGGCGCCGGAGGCGTTGCCCGCCCGGATGCGCGCCTTCCGCGACCGCTATGAGCATCATCTGATCCTCAAGGTGGACGGCGACAGCGCCGCGGCGGCGGAGGCTGCGCTGAACGCGCTGATCGGCGCCGACGGCTGGTTCGCCTGCGACCCGGCGGAGGCGAAAAAGGCGATGCTGCACCGCTTCGCCGCCGCCGGCGCCGCCGTGCGCTATCATGCCGTCCACCCCGACACGGTGGAGGAGATCCTTGCGCTCGACGTCGCCCTGCGCCGCAACGACCCCGATTGGGTCGAGACGCTGCCGCCGGACATCGAGCGCGACATCGTCGCCAAGCTCTATTACGGCCATTTCTTCTGCCATGTGTTCCATCAGGACTACATCGTGAAGAAGGGCGTGGACGTGCGGGCGCTCAAGGCGCGGATGCTGGCGCTGCTGGACCGGCGCGGCGCGGAATACCCCGCCGAGCACAACGTGGGCCATCTCTACGAGGCCAAGCCGCAACTGCGCGCGTTCTATGAGGCGCTTGACCCCACCAACAGCTTCAATCCGGGCATCGGCAAGACCTCGAAGCAACGCGGGCCCGTCGGCGGCTGTTGCGACGGAACCCACCCCTGAGGACCTGACGCCGGCGGCGCGCGCTCAGCCCAGTTCGAACGTTGCGACGCCGAAGATACAGCGCAGCCGCTCCGGCGGCGCCGGCCCGCGCCACATGCGCGCGGTCTCGAACGCGGGCGAAAGGCCCAGCGCTTGCGCAAGCGCGGTCGCCGCCGCGTTCGGCTCCGGCGCGTCCAACGCGACCGGCCCGTCTGGCGCCTGCGCCAGCAACGCCGACAGCAGCGCCGCCGCGTCCTCGAGCGTGTCGGCGTAGAGCGGGCCCACCTTGGCGCCCTCGACGCAGGCGCGGATCGCGCCATAGCCGCAAACCGCCCCATCGCGCAGCAGCGCCATCGCCTCTCGCGTCGGCGTCGGGGCGAGCCACGCCGTCAGGAACGCCGCGCGGGCGTAGCCGGTGACGGCGGCATCATAGGCGACCAGCGGGCGGATCAGATCGGGCGTCGCCGCCACGATCCGCGCGCCGTCCAGCGCCGCGCGCGGCGCGCCCGGCTGGGGCCGCCCCGACCAGCGCAGATTGCGGTGCGACAGCGCAAAGCCCGATCGGCGATAGTTTTCCTGCTGAGCGACCACGCCGTCCAGCCCCACGCGGGCGCCCTCCAGCCGCGCCATGCCCGCGCGCCACAGGGCGATGCCGCAGCCCTTGCCGCGCCATTCCGGCCGGCAGAGATAGAGGCCCAGAAAGCCCACGTCCGGCGCATGCCGCGGCACGGAGATCGCCGCCACTGGCGCGCCGTCGCTCTCACCCAGCAGGAACCCAGCCGGGTCGGCGGCCAGGAACGCGGGCGCGTCGTCGAGGCCGGGGTTCCAGCCCTCGTCGCGCGCCCAACTCAGCACGGTCTCCAGATCGGCTTGCGTCATCGCCCGGATCCGCATCAGAAACTTTCCGTCAGCGCGCGCGCCAGATCGGGCGCCGGACGGTCGCGCGGCGCGAAATCCAGGCCTGACATCAGGTCGGTGAGATGGCTGCGCATCAGCGCCTCCGCCTCCGCGCCGTCGCCGCGCGCCAGCGCCTCGGCCAGCGCGCGATGGGCGCACCGCTCGCATAGCGCGTCGCGGCGGCGCCAGTAGAGCGCCACGATCAGCGACGAGCGCGCGACCAGCGACCGGATGAACGCCGCGATGGTCTCCTGCGCCGCGATGCTGGCGATCAGGATGTGAAACTGTCCCGAGAGATACACCGCCCGGCCCATGTCGGCGCACGCTATCGCGGCCTGTTCGGCGTCGAGATGGGCGAACAGCGCTGCGGCCTGCGCGGGAGCGATGCGCTGCGCGGCGGAGAAGGCGGTGCGCGGCTCCAGCAGCGCGCGCGCCTCGAACACCTCGCACGCCTCGCGCGGGCCGGGGCTGGCGACAAAGGCGCCCCGGTTGCGCTCGCTCACCACGACGCCGTCATGCGTCAGCGCCTGAAGCGCGGCGCGCACCACGGTGCGGCTGACGCCGAACACCTGCGCGATCTCCTCCTCGGTCAGGGCAGCAATGGACCGCTGCGCCTGACCCTCCACCTCTTCCACGATGACATGCGCCGCCTCGGATCGGTTTTGGCCGACCGCTTCTGCACGTCCCTGAGCGGCGGCGAGCAATACTTCGAGGAGGAGGCCGGCACGGCGCGTATCGCCGAGGCCCCCCGTGTCGCCTGACCTCCGCCTTGCATCTACGCTTCCGCAAGGAATTCTTGCAAATCTATCTCCGCAAGATTACTGATGCTGGAAAGCGGGAGAGTCGTAATGTCGGCGGGACTTGTGGGCGCGCGAGTGAAAGCGCAGCGCGAAAGGTTGGGTTTCAATCAGGAGGCGGTATCGCGTCATCTGGGGTTCAAGGACCGCCAGACGCTTTCGGCCATCGAGACCGGCGAGCGGCGCGTGACGGCCGAGGAGCTGATGCGCTTCGCCGAGGTTCTGGTCGCGCCGCTCGACTACTTCACAGACCCCTACATCCTCGCTGGCGAGGGCGGCTTCTCGTGGCGACAGTCAAACGTCGCCCCGGCCCGCCTTGACGCCTATGAGGCCGAGGCCGGCCGCCTGATCGCGCTGCACCGCGTGCTGGGCGGCACGCCCCCGGTCACCCGCCGCGCCCTGCGCCTGACCAAGGCCAGCAGCTACGAGGACGCGCAGGCGGCGGGCGAGGCATTCGCCGCCGAATTCGCGCTGGGCGAGACGCCCGCGCTGCGGCTGGCCGAGGTCATGGAGCGTGACCTCGGCATCCTGGTGCTGATGGTGGACGCCGAGCGGGGCGTGTCGGGCGCCGCTTGCCACCTGCCCGAACTCGACGCCGTGCTGATCAACCGCCACGAGGTTCCCGGCCGACGCCACTACGACCTCGCGCATGAGCTTTTCCATGTCCTGACCTGGGAGACCATGCCCCCGGAGCGGATCGAGGACAGCGAGCGGCTGGGCAGGTCCCGCGTCGAGCAGCTCGCCGACAACTTCGCCGCCGCTGTCCTGATGCCGAGCGCCGCACTCGATCGCTTCGGCCCGTGGGATGGCGGCGACGCCCATGCGCTCGCCGACCGCCTGAACGCCGCCGCCAACGCGCTGGCGGTCACGTCGCAAGCCCTGAAATGGCGCCTCGTCGCCATCGGCGCGCTGTCAAAGGCCGCGGCGGCGGGAATCGATGGCGCGCGCCTGCGCAACAATGGCCGGGCAGCGGCGCCGGATGACGCGCCGCCACTGTTCTCCCGCCCCTTCGCCGAACAGGTGGCCGCCGCCATCGGCGCCGGCAGGCTGTCGGCGCGCCGGGCCGCGAGGATCCTCGGTCTGCCCGTGGACGATCTCGCCGAGGTTTTCGCCGCGCAGGGCGTCACGTTCGACCTCGGGATGTGACGTGCGCATGGTGGGAAGGCGGGTTCTTGTGGACACCATGGTGATCATCGAGACGCATCGGACAGGATGCTGGCGGGCGCTGGCGTCCCGCTACGCCGTCGAGACCGTCGAGACGTGCTTCGATGAGACTCAGACCGGCGCCCAGAAGCGCCGGCCAGAGCAGCGCATCGACCCTGCCCAGCTTCGGGCAAGCCTCGCCGCCGTGCACACGGTCACCGACGCCGAGCGCGCGTCGCTTTATGTCCGCGACTACGCGGCAAGCAACCTCGACGCCGGCGAGCGCGACCTCTGGACCCATGCCGCCGCGTGCAACGACGCCTGGGTCCTGTCCGGCCCGGATACGGCAAGCCTGCGTTTCGGCGTTCGCCTTGGTCTGCGAGACCGCCTGATCGCGCTTGAGACGCTGCTCAGCGACATCGGACATCGCCCACGCGAGCCGTTGCGTCGCAACTATACGCGCGCCTGGCACGCGGAGACGGTGGCGAGGATCGCCGCCGAGGAAGCAAGGGGACCAGCATGACCGAGACGCTGCCCGCCGCTCCGGTGCGCAACGCAACCGCCGTGCGCCGCAGGATTGTGGATCTGCTGCGTCGCGATTTGATCGGCCCCGCTCCCGGTCCCGAAGACGCCGACCTCGCAGCGGAGATCCTGTCCGAGAACCCGTCACGCTGGTACCTGACCGGCTTCCTCGCGCCGGCGCTCGACGGCGCGGACGAAGAGCTGGGCGAGGAAGGCGATCCCGCCACTGCCGCCGACGAGGGGGCCGACGCCGAGACCGGCCCCGCGCGCGCCGCCGACGACGCCCCGCCTGACGAGCCTTCGGCCCGCCCTCGCCGCCTGCCGTCCTCGCTGGGCCTGACGGTCCTGCTCGACGCGACAATAGACGAAGTCGAGGTCGAGCTGACCTGGGGCGACTATGTCACAGAGCCGCCGCTCCCTGAGTCTGTGCTAACGGCCGAGGGCGCAGAGTACGCGCGTGAGTACCGAGACGTGCGCTGGCGACGCGTCCCCGGCCAGTACACGATGCGCATTCCGGTCCCCCATGGGCGGGGCCCACAGATCGCTGTCCCCGACAGCGGCGGGGCCCAGCGTCCCCGCGGCGGCCTGACGGTCGAGGCGCATGCGCGCCCCTACGGCATCCGGCAGCCCGACGGTTCCATCTCTCAGGTCCGCGCGCTGACGGTGACCCCTACGGCAACGTCCTGAACTGATCAGAGGCTTCGATGACCCATGATGTGTTGCGGATGAGCCAGGTCGTCGGCCTGTTCGGGCCTGGCGCGATGGTCGACCTCCCCGACCGATCGATCGTGGTCGGCGGCCTCGACGGCTGGGATCACAGGCGTCCGGGCTCCTTCAAGCCGATCGAGGAGCCAAGGCTGGCGAGGCTGCTTCAGCTTCGCCTGAAGGATGATCCGCGCTGGGCTTCGCAGGCCACGCCGGAGTTTCGAACCCCACCGATAGATCCGCGAGATCCGCGAAGCCAGCCGCCCACCATGACCTGCGAGGTCTTTCCACGCTGGTTCGTGTGCGCATCGCTGGAAGGAGACCGGCCGGGGCGCCGCCGGCTCGTACCCTTCGGCGATCTCCGCGCGCCCAAGCGCTAGGAGTTCATCGACGACAACAAGAAGAAGCGCGCCGCCTCGCCGGTGCGCTTCGTCGCCGGCTGCACGAAAGGCCATCTTCAGGACATCGACTGGCGATGGTTGCTACACACCGACGGCAGCGGCTGCCGCCAGCCGATGTGGCTGGTGGAAACGAGCACCAGCGCCGATCCTCGCGACACGCGTATCGAATGCGAGTGCGGCGTCGGGCTGACACTCGAAGAGCTTTTCCTGCCTGGACGACTTGGCCCCTGCCGCAGCGAGCGGCCTTGGATCGGCGAGCGGGATCCTGCGCACTGCGACGCGCAGCGCGGCCTTCGCCTTCTCACGCGGAGCGCGACGAACACTTACTTCCCGCAGGTCGTCAGCGTCATTTCATTGCCCCAGAGCGAGGATGCGCTGTCGCAGCGGATCGCCGAGAACCTCGCCACACTTTCGAAGGCGAAGAACGCTCCATGGATCGGGATCGCCCGTGACGCGAACCCTGCGCTCGGCGCCGCTCTTGACGGATACGCCGACGAGGAAGTTTTCGCGCGGCTGCAGCAGATGCTCGCCGACGTCACCATCGCTGAGCAGGGGGAGGACCCAAAGCTCGCTGAGTTCGCCTTGTTCTCCTCGGGCAGGCCAGTCATCGGCGAGAACGTCCCTAAGGCCCGGCTCCATGCCGAGACGCTGCCAAGGACTTTTTGGGACCCTGACGCAGACCCGCTTCTCGCGGGCATCGGTTCGCTCGTGGCGGTACACCGCCTGCGCGAGGTGTCTTGCCTCTACGGGTTCACCCGCTTCGAACCCGCCCCGCTCGCAAGCGACGACTTGGAGGACGTGGGCCTCGCCGTCGAGGGCGCCGCGCTCGCGCGGGCGCCGACCTGGCTTCCTGCGGTCGAGAGCTTCGGCGAGGGCATCTTTCTGACATTCCTGCCCGCAGCGCTCGCCGCGTGGCTCGAACGGCCCACGGCAGGAGGCCGGTTCTCTGCACTTGCGGACGGCGTCGCACGTTGGCGAGCGTTCCGAGTAAGCCGGGGTCTGGAGCCTGGCGACAAGCTTCTCGGCGAACGGCACCGTCCGGAATTCATGTTGGCCCATACGCTTGCTCATGTCCTGATGACAGAGGTCGCTCTCGATTGCGGCTACCCGGCCAGTTCCCTGAAGGAGCGCATCTACGTTCCACCACGAGCCCCCGGGGAAGCGCCTATGGCAGGCCTTCTGATTTACACAGCCTCGACCGGCGAACAGGGGACTCTCGGCGGGCTCGTCGAACTGACCAGCCGCTTCCGCGACATCCTCGCGCGCGGGCTCGAGCGGCAACGCCTTTGTTCCGGCGATCCGATCTGCGCCGACCATGAGCCAGGCGTGGCCGACGAGGATCGCGCCCTGCACGGGGCCGCATGCCATGGCTGCCTGCTGATTGCCGAAACAAGCTGCGAGGCGCGAAATCTGCACTTGGATCGAGCGCTCCTCATCGACACCGTAGGATGTGCAGGCGCAGGCTTCTTCATCTCTGAAGGTCTGTAAATGCGCATTCCGGGGCATCCGGTCACTTGTTCCGACGACATCCGGTCGGGCGTTCCGAAGTATCCGGTCACTCCGAGCCCATGCCGCTGAGCTTGGTTTCGTGATGTCCTCTCGGCCGCGTTCGGTCAAGCGGTGCGTTGTTGGCGCTGTCGGAGACGCGCGCGGCGCCGAGCGCGCCCATCACGCTGGCGCGGCGTCGCGCGCGGCGGTGGCCCTGGCGCCTCATGTCCGGTTTTTCCGCATCGACGGGCCGTCCAGCGCGAGCCGGTGGGCGTTGTGCACGAGGCGGTCGAGGATGGCGTCGGCGAGGGTCGGTTCGTCGACGACGGCGTGCCAGGCGTCGACGGGGAGCTGGCTGGTGACGATGATCGAGCCGGCGCCGTGGCGGTCCTCGACGATCTCCATGAGGTCGCGGCGCTGCTGCGCGGTGAGCCTGTCGGGGCCCCAGTCGTCGAGGATCAGGAGGTCGGTGCGCACCAGCTGGCGGAACAGCCGGGGGAAGCGGCCGTCGCCATGGGCGAGTTCGAGGTCGGCGAAGAGCCGTGGCAGACGATGGTAGAGAACGCTCCGGCCGTCGCGGCAGGCTTTCTGAGCAAGGGCGCAGGCGAGCCAGGTCTTGCCGACCCCGCAGGGCCCTGTGATCAGCAGGTTCTGACGCTTCTCGATCCATGCGCCGTCGGCGAGCCCGCGGAACAGCTCGCGGTCGAGCTGACGCGGGGCGCGGTAGTCGACGTCCTCGATGGCGGCGCCGCTCTGGCGCAGCTTCGCGGCGCGCATCCGGGTCTGGTATCGCTTGGTGCTGCGGTTGGCGTCCTCGCGATCGATGAGCAGGCCGAGCCATTCGGCGTG
This sequence comes from uncultured Rhodobacterales bacterium, assembly GCA_964599185.1. Classification (GTDB taxonomy): domain Bacteria; phylum Pseudomonadota; class Alphaproteobacteria; order Rhodobacterales; family Rhodobacteraceae; genus Rubrimonas. Next base: position 11,848 of record CAZRFB010000331.1, read on the forward strand.
GCCGAGATCGGCGGCGCCGTCCTGGGCCTGCAGTTCTGCGAACGCGTCGGCCATGCCGTCGAGCTTGAGGGCGCGCAGGCGCTGGTGGGTGGGATGGTTGAGCATGGGCACCCCTGGGTCAGTGGAAGTAGCTGGCGCGTCCCGCCGGAGGCGGGCATGACTGAAAAAGCGGCGCACCGCCGGTGCGACGGATGTTGGGATGGGTGATCGCCGGCCCCTCCGCGGGCGTCTCGGGCCGTCGGCGATGCAGGTTGTTCTGCAGGATCGAGCGCACCGAGCTGTAGGACAGCCCGCCGATCTCGCGGGCGCGCCGGCAGGCGGCCTCGAGCGCGTCGCGGCCGTGGGGCCGGGTGAGCCCGACGATCCCGATGCAGGCGCGGAAGCCCTGCTCGGGATGGGGCTTGGCGCGCAGGATCAGCTCGACCAGCGCCTCTGTCTCGGGGCCGATCGCGCCGGCGCGGCGGCGCAACTCGCCCGGCGTCAGCCCGGCGTAGCGGCGATGGCTGGCGGGCATGTGCGCGGCGACGGTGGTGTGCCTGCGGTTGCCCGAACTCCGGACATGGGAGGCGACGCGCCGGCCGTCATGGAAGATCTCGACCGTGCGGGCGGCGACGCGGACCCACAGCGCCTTCTTCAGGAGCTGGTGGGGGACGGAGTAGTAATGCTTCTCGACCTCGACGTGGTAGTCGAGACCGACGCGCCGCTCGAGCCACTCGGCGTACTCGAAGGGCGCCACCGGCAGCGGCTTCAGCGCGGGCCTGTCGAGCTGCCCGAACCGCGCCCGCCGGCTGGCGCCGAGATGGCGCGTGACCTTGCCGTTCAGGACTTCCAGCAGCTCCCGGATCGCGGCGTTGGCCTCGGCGAGGGAGAAGAACCGGCGCTTGCGCAGCCGGGCGAGAATCCAGCGCTGCACGACCAGGACGCCGACCTCGGCCTTGGCCTTGTCGCGCGGCTTGTAGGGGCGCGCCGGGATGACCGCAGCGTCGTAAAATGGGCCAGCGCGCAGATCCCGGTCGCGTCGAGCTTGCGCGCCATGTCGCGCGAAACCGCCCGCTTGCCTGCGGCGGCGATCGCGGCGGAGAGCATCACCGGCGCCCTGATCTCATCGAGCGGCTTGCCGTCGAAGTGT
>CAZRFB010000332.1:0-13061 GCA_964599185.1 uncultured Rhodobacterales bacterium
TCGGTCAAGGAGCTGCGCTCGATCGGCATCGCGCCCGACATCCTGGTGTGCCGCGCCGAGCAGGAGATACCGGAGCGCGAGCGCGCCAAGCTGGCGCTGTTCTGCAACGTGCGCCCCGAGGCGGTGATCGCGGCGCTGGACCTCAATAGCATCTACGAGGCGCCGCTGGCGCTGCATGCGGCGGGGCTGGACCGCGCGGTGCTGGACGCCTTCGGCATCGCCCCCGCGCCGCGCCCGGCGCTGGAGCGCTGGGAGCGGGTGATGGACGCCATCGAGCGCCCCGACGGCGCGGTGCGCATCGCCGTGGTTGGCAAATACACCCAGCTTGGCGACGCCTACAAATCGCTGGCAGAGGCGCTGACCCACGCGGGCATCGCCAATCGCGTCACGGTGAGGGCGGAGTGGCTGGATTCGGAGGTGTTCGAGCGCGAGGACGCGGCGGCGCACCTTGAGGGCTTTCACGGGATCATCGTGCCCGGCGGCTTTGGCGAGCGCGGCGCCGAGGGCAAGGTCCGCGCCGCCCGCTTCGCGCGCGAGCGCAAGGTGCCCTACCTCGGCATCTGTCTGGGGATGCAGATGGCGGTGATCGAGGCGGCGCGCGATCTGGCCGGTATTCCCGGCGCGGGCAGTCAGGAATTCGACCACGAGGCGGGCGCCGCGCGGTTCGAGCATGTGATCTACCACCTCAGCGAGTGGGTGGAGGGCGACCGCACCGTGCGCCGCAAGGCGACCGACGCCAAGGGCGGCACAATGCGGCTGGGCGCCTATGACGCGGTGCTGACGCCGGGCAGCCGCGCAGCGGAGATCTATGGCGCTGCGCGCATCAGCGAACGGCACCGCCACCGCTATGAGGTGGACATCGCCTATCGCGACCGGCTGGAGGCGCAGGGCCTGGTGTTCTCGGGCCTCTCACCCGACGGCGGGTTGCCGGAGATCGTCGAGATCCCCGACCACCCGTGGTTCATCGGCGTGCAGTTCCACCCGGAGTTGAAGAGCAAGCCCTTCGCGCCGCATCCGCTGTTCGCCAGCTTCATCGCAGCGGCCGTGGCGCAGAGCCGTCTGGTCTGATCCCGCCGCGCCGCTTCAGTAGCTGCGCAACTCCTGCGTGCGCGACTGCACGATGTCGGGCTGGGCGGCGCGCAGCGTGTCATAGGCGAAATTCTGCCGACTGCGCGGCACCCAGCCGCCGTCGATGAATTTCATGCTCCACTCCGGAAACCGGCGCTTGTCGATCATGGTTTCCTGAAGCACCACGACATCGCAATGCCGGTTGTCGGCCCGGATGATGTCGAACATCGCGCGCACAGTGTCCTTCTCGCCTTCCAGCACCTGATAGAACTGGTTGTCGTCGTAATAAAGCGCGCCGGTGAGGCCCAGCGCGGCGTTGTTGCGCATCGAGGCGCGGGCGATGGCGATGATGTCAACCGAATGACGCTCCACCATCGCGCGGCTGACGTAGGTCAGGGTCCACAACATGCTCTCTCCCTTCGGTGGCTGGCGGGAATGCACTTCTCATTATGTATAGCGCGTATTGAGCGATTGAAGCATGATATCGCACGTCATGGGCGAGAACGTGACATTGCGGCGCAGCCAGTGGCGCGCGCGTGTCGGTTTGACACGGCGGCGGCCAAGGGGATCACGGGTCGAGATAAAGGCGCCGTATCCGCTCGCCGATCAGGCAATCGGCGGGCGGCCCGGCCTGGGCGGGGATCGCCGGAGGCGGCAGGCCCGCGATCTCCTGCACCAGCTTGCGCCGGATCGCATCCGCCATTTCGGCCTCGGCGCGCACCGGCAGCGCGAAGGCGCCCGGGCCGCCGATCACGCAATCGGCGTAATAGCGCGCCAGATCGCCCTCGGCGAAGGCGGTGCGCAGGATGATCGGCAGGCCGTTGATGGTGACGCCGCGCGCCACGGCGGCGTCGCGCGCCTCGGCGACCGGGCGGCCGCGGTTGTTGGCGCCGTCGCCGGAGATGTCGATCACCTTGCGCCACGGCTCATACCCGCTGCTCTCGACCATCGTGCGGGCGTAGTCGATGGCGCCGGAGATCGACGTGCCCCTGATGCGGCTGAGCGGGCTGGCCTCAAGGTCGTCGGCGAAGGCGCGCGCGGCGTCGGCGCTGTCGATCAGCCGCCAGTCGATCACCACCACCTGCGACGCCGCCCCCGCCCATTCCAGATAGCTGAGCGCGATGCGCCGATAGGCGCCGGCGCGGATCGCCGCCCAGACCTCGGGGCTGCGGATCGCCGCGACATAGCCGCCGCGTTGCAGCGCGTGCTCGCCTTCGTCCATCGAGCCGGACATGTCCACCGCCAGCACCAGCGCCAGATCGACGCCCGTCTGCGCCGAGGCCGGGGCGATCGCCGTCAGCGCGGCGACAAGGCTGAGGGTCAGGCGCTTCATGGGGACTGAGCGTCCTACCGAATCAGGTCTCCGGCAAAGCGCAAAATGGCGCGGCGCGCCGGAACCGCTGGCGGGCGCCGCTCAGCCGCGCAGCGCGCGCGTCAGGCGGCGGGCGAGCGTGGCGGGGTCGGCGCCTTCCTGCGCCGAAGCCGGGCCATAGGCGGCGCGGTCGAAGGCCGTGAGCGCCGGTTCCGCCGCCACGCGCCGCGCGGGCGAGGCCGACTGCGCAAGGCCGTGCGCCGCCCGCCGCGCCGCGAACACGTCGCCGCGCGCGGCGGCGCGGCTCAGACGGCGCCGCGCCGCCGCCGCCGCAAGCAGCGCGCGCAGGCGCCCGCCGATCCCGCCGCGCAGCGTCAGCCCCCGCGCCAGCAGCGCAAGGCCGCCGAGAAACCCGAGGCCCAGCGCCAGCGGCGCCGCCAGCGGCGCCAGCCGCTCCAGCAACGGGTCGCGCGCCTCCACGCCCAGCACGGCGCCCGCCACCGCGATGCGCTTCGCGGGCAGCGTGACGGTGCGCGGCTGGCGGGCCTGCGTGTCGAACCAGTCCAGCGTCAGCGCGGGCAGCACCACCGGGTGCGGCGTCTCGGGCAGGATGCTCCAGCGCCAGACCACGCGCGCCACCGGCCCTTGCGGGGTGAGCTCGGTCGCGCGCTCCTCCGGCTGGGGGAAGGCGAACACCTCCTCGGTGGCGATGGCGGGCATCGGCGGCAGCCGATCGGCGCCCAGGCCCTGCGCCGTCAGCGTGATGGTCCGGTGCAGCGGCTGACCCACCACCAGCGCCCCGGCGTCGCCCTCCCAGACCTCCTCGACCGTCAGCGCCTGCGCGGGCAGCCACCATGCGGCGCTTTCGGGCGGCGGCGCGACGGCCACCGCGACCGGCGCGGAGACGATCGGGCGCACCACCCGCTCACGGCCTTCGGGCAGCGTCAGCGCGTGGGTGAAGGCGGGCAGGACAAGGGCGCCCGCGCGGTCGGCGAAGAACGCGAAGCGCCGCTCGAACACCCGGCGCGACAGCCCGTCGATGCGCTCCTCGCGCCATGTGTCGTGGCCGAGCTGCGTCCAGCTCCAGCCCTCGGCGCGCGGCGCGACCATCTTCTCCAGCAGGATGTCGTCGTCATAGACGCCGCGCAGCGTCACCAGCAGCATCTCGCCCGCATAGAGCGGCGCGGCGTGCGGCGCGGGGATCGCCTCCAGCGCATACTCGCCCGCGTCCTGCGCCCGCGCGGCGGCGCCCGGCAGCAAGGCGGCGATCAGCGCGGCCGCCGCCATGGTTCTTATCATGACCCTCACCATCGGCTGACCGGCGCTTCGGGGGCCAGCCCCAGCCGCGCGCGCCGCGCCTGCTCCGCCAGGATCGCCGCCTTGAGATACAGGCCGGGATCGTCGGGAAAGGTCTCCAGCCAGCGGCGGTTGGCGGCGACGGCTTGCGCAGTGGGGACGCGGCGCACCTGCTCGGCGCGCGACAGCGCGGTCTGCGGCGTCAGCGCCGAGCGCGGCTGCTCGAAGCGTTGTGCCGCGCCGCCGTCCGCCGAGACCGCCTCATCGAAGGGCGACACCATATCATCTGCGCCCGCTCCGTCGCCCGCCGCCTCGGTTCCCGGCAGGATCTCGCCCGTGACGCCCTCATGAAGCGCGGCGACGACGGCGCGGTTCTCCGCCGCCTCGCGGTCGGCGGGGTCGCGCGCCAGCACGGCGCGGTAGGACGCCAGCGCCAGCGCATAGTCGCCCTCCAGCGCCAGCGCGGCGGCGCGGTTATAGCTGGCGGCGGGGCCCGCGCTGCGAAAGGCGTCCCCGGCGCCCGCGTAGTCGCCGCTTTGAAACAGCGCAACGCCGCGCAAGGCCGGGTCGGTCAGCAGCGGCGCCGCCAGCGCGGGCGCGCCCAGCCGCAGCGCCAGCCGCCCGGGCGCCTGCGCGCCCTCCAGCGCCAGCGCCCCGCCCAGGCAGAGCGCGGCCAGACTAAGCGCGGCCAGCGCGGCGAGGCCTCGCGGCGCCGCCCTCATCGCGCCCGCCGGAACAGCATCAGCGCCGGGATCGCCGCCAGCCACAACAGCGCGAAGCCGCCGTCGCGCCACATCAGCGCGCCAAGGCCGCTGTCGCGCAGCCGCTGCGGCGCCGGCGCGCCCAGCGCGCGGGCCAGCGTCGCGGCCTGCGCGGCGTCGGCGAAGCGTCCGCCGCCCGCCGCCGCCAGCCTGCGCAGCGCGTCGGCGTCGGCTGGCGCGTCTGCTGGCGCGCCTGCGGGCGCATCGGGCGATCCCGCCACCAGCAGCGCGTGGACCCGCCCGCCCGCGCGCCGGATCTCGGCCGCCGCCGCCAGCGCGTCCGGCCCGATCCCGCCGCCGTCGCCGATCAGCGCCACGTCGCCCGCCACGATCCCCGCCGCCGCCAGCCGCGCGCCCGCCAGCCGCAGCGCGCGGGCGGGGTCGGAGCCGGGGTCGGGCACGCTGCCTTCGTCCAGCGCCGCCAGCGTGCGCCCCAGCGTCGCGTGGTCGGTGGTGAACGGCGCCACCGCATAGGCGTCGCCCGCAAACACGATCGCCGACGCGCCGCGCGATCCCGCCCGCGCCAGCAGCACCTGCGCGGCGTCCAGCAGCGCGCGCAGGCCCGGCCCCTCGGCCACCGAGGGCGAGAGGTCGAGCGCCAGCGTCATGCCGTCGAGATTGCGCCAGGCCTGCGCGTCGCGCGTCTGGCGCGCGGGGCCCGACAGCGCCAGCGCCAGCAGCGCCGCCAGCGCGGCGGCGGGAGCCAGCGCGCGCGCCGCGCCGGGCGCGACCCGCCCGGTCGCGGCCATCGCCGCCAGCAGCGCCGGGTCCACCGCGCGTCGCCAGCCGCCAAGGCCCGCGACCCGGCGTCGCCGCCAGAAGTGCAGCGCGGCGATCAGCGGCAGCGCCGCCAGCCACCACGGGCGCAGCAGCGCCACATCCGCCCACAGCGTCACGGCGCGCGCCTCATTTTGGGCGCCTCATGTCGCGCGCCCCCGGCGCAGCGCGCGCCGCGCTTGCGCCCGAACCGGTCGGCGCCCGGCCAGGGCGTCGCGGGCGGCGCGCAGCGGCGCAGGGCGCACGCGGCGCGATGTCGGCCTGCAAGGCCACGCCGGCCGCATCACGCCGCAAACCGGGGCGACGCCAGCGCGACCAGCGCCGCCAGCAGCGCCAGCGCGGCGGGCCAGACCCACAGCGCGCGCCGCGCCAGCGCCACGCCCTGCTCGGTCGGGCTGGCCTCCAGCGCGTCGAGCGCGGCGTTGACGGCGGCGAAGTCGGCCTGCGAGCGCACCCGGAACGCCGTCCCGCCGCTGGCCTGCGCGATGGCGGCCAGCGTCACGTCGTCCACCGCGTTGCGGTCGGTCGAGCCTTCCGACAGCGCCAGCGGCCCCATGGCGATGGTGTGCACGCGCACGCCCATCGCCGCCGCCAGCGCGGCGGCGTCGGCGGGCGCCACCGATCCGGCGGTGTTGGTTCCGTCCGACAGCAGGATCGCCACCCGAGACGGCGCGTCCGACGCCGCCAGCCGCTTCAGCGCCAGCCCCAGCCCGTCGCTGATCGCGGTCGAGCGGCCGGCAAGGCCGATGGTCATGCCCTCCACGGCCTGCGCCACCGCCTCCACGTCGAAACTGAGCGGCGCGGCGACATAGGCCTGGTCGCCGAACACCACCAGCCCCAGCCGGTCGCCGCCGCGCCCGCGGGCAAAGGCCGCCGCCATGCGCCGCACCACGTCGATGCGCGCGGCGGGGGCGTCGTCGAGCGTGAAATCCTCACGCTCCATGCTGCCGGAAAGATCGATGGCGAGCACCACGTCGCGCCCCGAGGCGGGCAGGGCGCGCGTCTGCGTCAGCGTCTGCGGCCCGGCCAGCGCCGCCACCAGCGCCAGCCACGCCAGCCACGGCGCCGCCAGCCGCGCCGCCGTCGCGCGCGCCGGGCGGGCGCGCGCCGTCGCCGCCGCGCCGATGCGCTCCGGCGTCAGCAGCGCGCCGCTCTCCACCGGCGCCGGGGGCAGCAGCCGCAGCGCCAGCAGCGGCAACGGCGCCAGCAGCAGCGCGAGCGGGTGGGCGAGTTCGATCATCGCGCCGCCTCAGCCCCGCAGCCGCGCCAGCGCCCGGCGCACCGCGCGCTCGGTCTGCGCCGGGTCGGGCTGCGCCGGGTCGGTCTGCGCAAGGTCGGGCGGCGCAAGGTCGTGCGGCGCAAGGTCGGGCGGCGGCGCGGCGCAGTAGAGCGCGGCGCGCAGCGGCGCCGCCTGCGCCGCGCCCAGCACTGCCGCCCAGTCGCCGCCCGGCGCCGCGTCGCGCAACAGCGCGATCTGCGCCGCAAGCCGCGCCTGCGGCGGCAGGGCGCGCGCCGCCTGAAGCGCGGCCAGCGCGGCCTCGCGCCGCGACGGCGCGCGCCGCGCGACCAGGCGCAGGACCAGCGCCGCCAGCGCCAGCCCCAGCGCCAGCGCCGCCAGCGCCTCCGCCGCCAGTCCCGCGACCGTGGCGGCCGGAAGGCGGATCGGGTGCAGCCGCGCCAGCAGATCAGCGGCGTCCATCGGGCGCCTCCATCGCCGCCAGCATCTGTTCGGGCGTCGCGTCCGCGTCGATCAGCGTCACCTGCGCGCCAAGCTGGCGCAACAGCGCCGGGCGCGGGTCGGGCGGCGGCGCGGCGCCCCGGCGGATGCGCGCCCAGAACGCAGGCCCCCCGGCGGTGGCCATCGGATAAAGCCCCGGCGGCGGCGCCGTCTCGAAGGCGTCGCGCACCAGCAGCACCCGCAGCCGCGCGCGGCGCGCCAGCGCGGCGATCAGCGCCAGCGCCTCAGCCCTTTGCGCCGCATCCCCCGGCGCCTCGAAACTGGTGGCGAGCGCCACGTCGCCGCCGCGCGGCGCCAGCGCCAGCGCGTCGCGCAGCGCGGGCGCCAGCGGCGCCGCGGCTGCTCCCGCGCCCGCGCGCAAGCCTGCGTCATGCGCGGCGACCAGCGCGCCGATCGCCGCCTCCATGCCGCGCTCCAGCGGGCGCAGCGGCGCGAGCGTGGTCTGGTCGCCATGCGCGGCCAAAAGCCCCACGCGCCCGCCCGCCGCCGCCGCGCGCCAGCCGATCAGCGCCAGCGCCATCGCGGCGGCGACCGAGCAAAACCGCGTGCGCGTGCCCCACAGCATCGGCGGGCGGAAATCGGCGACCAGCAGCGTCGCCAGCGCCCGCTCGTCGTGAAAGCTGCGCACATGCGGCCTGCCGGTGCGCGCGGTCACGTTGCGGTCAATATGGCGGGGATCGTCGCCATGGACGAAGGGGCGGATGTCCACCGCCTCCAGCCCGCGCCCCCGCCTGCGGCTGACCACCGCGCCGGGCGTCAGCGTCTCGGCGTCGCGGCGCAGGCCGACGCGGGCCTGCGCCAGCCTGCGCAGCGCGCGCAACGGCGCGACCGACACGCAGACGCCGGGGTGCGCCAGCGCAGACGCGCTCTCAGGGGCGGTCGCGCTCACAGCGGCCGCACGCGCTCAAGCAGCGCAGCGATCAGGCCGCGCGCCGTGGCGCCCTCGGCCGCCGCGCGCCAGCCGACCACCAAGCGGTGCGACAGCGCGTCCGCCGCCAGATCGGCGACATCGTCGGGCGTGGCGTAGTCGCGCCCCGCCAGCCACGCCCGCGCCTTGGCGCAGGCCGCCAGCGCCAGCGAGCCGCGCGGCGACACCGCGTGCTCCAGCGCCGCCGCCACTTCCGGCGCCGCCGCCGACCCCGTCAGGTCCCCGCCGCGCGTGGCGCAGACCAGCGCGACGATGTGATCGCGCAGCGCGGGGCTGAGGTGCGCGGCCATCGCCTGCCGCCGCGCCGCCAGCAGCATCGCGTGCGACAGCGGCGGTTGCGGCGCGGGCGCGGCGTTGCTCAGCGCGGCGCCGGTCTCGCCCTCGACCAGATCCAGGATCGCGCGCTCGGTCGCCGCGTCCGGCAGGCTCAGCGCGACATGCAGCAGGAAACGGTCGAGCTGCGCCTCGGGCAGCGGAAAGGTGCCCTCGTGCTCGATGGGGTTCTGCGTCGCCACCACCATGAACGGGTCGGGCAGCGGATGGGTCTCGCCGCCGACCGTCACCTGACCCTCCGCCATCGCCTCCAGCAGCGCCGACTGCACTTTTGGCGGCGCGCGGTTGATCTCGTCCACCAGCACCAGCGACGCGAAGACCGGGCCGGGCGCGAAGGCGAAGTCGCCCTTGTCGGGCCGGAAGATCGGCGTGCCGGTGAGGTCGGCGGGCATCAGGTCGGGCGTGCACTGGATGCGCGAGAACGTGCCCGCCAGCCCCTGCGCCAGCCGCCGCACCGCGCGGGTCTTGGCCAGCCCCGGCGCGCCCTCCAGCAGCACATGACCGCCCGCCAGCAGCCCGATCAGCAGCCGCTCGACCAGCCGGGACTGGCCGACCAGCGCGGCGTCGAGCTGCGCGCGCAGCGCGCCGATGGCGGCGAAGGCGTCGGCGGGGCGCACGGCGTCGATGATCGGCAGGGTCACGGGCGGCGTTTCCTTTGCGCGCAATTTTCGCAAAAGCCTAAGCGGGCGAACGCCGCTTGTCGATGCTGTGAACGCGCCGCGCCGCGCAGCAAAAAATGGGGCCCGGCGACAGTGCCGGGCCCCGCCGTCGGACCAAAACGCAACGCCCGGGGCGCGGAGGAGACGCCCTGAATTGGCCCACGCCACAAGCTCTATATCTTATATTAACATCATCAATTTAAGCGAGTCAACGATTCGGATCGCGATTGCATTCTGATCCTGCTTTGTTCATACTCACGCAAAAGTGGGGCAGGTGTATGAAACAGACCCTTGAAGACGTGGGGCAGGCGCAGCGCGAGCGGCTGTTTCACATCGACTTTCGCGCGTGGTTTCTCGGGCGGCTGGCGCGGGGCGACCTGATCCGGCGCTTTGGCGTCAAGGAGGCGGCGGCGACGCGCGACATCGCGCTCTATCGTCAGCTTGCGCCGGGCAACCTGCTGTTCGAGGGCAGCGCGAAGATTTATCTGTGCGCGCCCGGCTTCAAGCCGTTGTTCGACCACCCGCCCGAGCGCACGCTGACCGCGATCGCCGAGGGCCTGGGCGACGACGCCGCAGGCGCGGTCGGGCCGCATGTGCGCACCGAGCGGCCGTTGCGCCTCAACCACCCCGCCATCGAGATCATCGCCGCCGTCAGCCGCGCGATCGCTGAGCGGCGCGTGCTGCGCATCCGTTATTGCTCGCTGGCCAGCGGCATGACCACGCGCGAGATCGCGCCCTTCGCGCTGGTGGACACCGGCACGCGCTGGCACGCCCGGGCCTTTGACCGCCGCCGGGCCGGGTTTCGCGACTTCGTGCTGACCCGCATCGCCAAAGCCGATCTGATCGACGGCGCCGTGGCCGAGGTTGAGGACCGCGAGGCCGACGACCAGTGGACCCGGATCGTCGAGCTGGAGCTTGTGCCGCATCCCGGCATCCAGCGTCCCGAGGCCGTGGCGCTGGACTACGCCATGGAGGACGGCGTGCTGCGCGCGCGGCTGCGCGCGGCGGTGGTGGGCTATGCGCTGCTGCATCTGAGCGTGGACGCGACGCCCGATCACAGCCTGTCGCCCGACCGCCACCAGCTCTGGCTGCGCAACAGCGCGGCGCTCTATGGCGTGGACAATCTCGCCATCGCGCCGCGCTGAAGGGCGGCGCGCGCGGTCAGCGCGACAGCGCCCAGGGCGGCAGCGCGGCGAAGTCGTCGAAGGCGAACGCCGCGCCCAGCGTCTCGACCGGCGCCGAGCGATAGCCTTGGGTATAGAGCGCGAAGGGCGCGGCGGCGGCGCGCGCCGTGGCGGCGTCGGTCTCGCTGTCGCCGACATACACCGCCGTGTCGGTGTCGGCGCCCAGCCGCGACAGGCACAGCCGCAGCGACGCCGGATCGGGCTTGAGCGCCACCGCGTCGCCGCCCACCACCACGTCGAACAGCGCGCTGAGATCCAGCTCCGCCAGCGCCTTTTCCGCCGGGATCTGCGGCTTGTTGGTGCACAGACCCAGCGTCACGCCGCCTGCGCGCAACGCCTCAAGCGCCGCGCGCGCGCCGGGGTAGAGCGTGGTCAGCGTCGGCGGCGCGGCGGCGTAGTGGGCGTCGAACAGGGCGCGGGCGCGCCTGGTGTCGCCCAGGGCGCGCCCGGTGTCGTCGGCGCCGCCGGTCGCGGCCAGGCTGCGCTCGACCAGCCTGGCCACGCCGTTGCCGATGAAGCCGGTCACCTGCGCCAGCGTCACGGTCGGGCGGCCCAGATCGGCCAGCATCGCAGCCACCGCGTGATGCAGCGACGGCGCGCTGTGGATCAGGGTTCCGTCGAGGTCGAACACGACTGCGCGCACCATGCCCATCGCGGATCCTTCCCTGCGAAATCACGCCGCTCTCTGGCGGCGCGCGCGTTCACTGGCGCAGCCGCCGCGCCCGGTCAAGCCGCAAGCCCCTGTGCGCGCCGTCGCAATGCGCTACACTTTCTCATCGACATCATCCCGCAGGCTGACGACAGGAGCGCCGCCCATGCGCCTAGCCGCCTTCCTCGCCGCCGCGCTGTTCGCCGCGCCCGCGCTCGCCTCCACCTGCTTCCAGCTTGCCCAGAGCGGCCCGCGCGTCATGCCCGCCGCGCTGACGCTGGCGCCCGACGAAGTGGGCGTGCGGTTTCTCGGCCACGCCGCGTTTCGCATCACCTCGCCGCAGGGCGTGAGCGCGGTGACCGATTTCGCCGGGTTCTGGGGGCCGGGCGACCCGCCCGACATCGTGACCATGAACAAGGCCCACGCGACGCACTGGACCCCCGCGCCCGACCCGCGCATCCCGCATGTGCTGCGCGGCTGGAACCCCGACGGCGGCGAGGCGATGCACGACCTGGCGCTGGGCGACATGATCGTGCGCAACGTGCCCACCGACATCCGCAGCTGGGATGGCGTGGTCGAGCCGCTGGCGAATTCGATCTTCGTGTTCGAGGTGGCGGACCTCTGCATCGGCCACCTTGGCCATCTCCACCACAAGCCGACCGAGATTCAGTATGGCATGATCGGGCGGCTGGACGTGGTGATGGCGCCGGTCGATGGCGGCTACACCATGAACCTGCCCGCGATGATCGAGGTGCTCAAGCGGCTGCGCGCGCGCGTCGTGATTCCGATGCACTGGTTCGGCCCGGCCAATCTCGACCGGTTTCTGGCGGGCATGGCCGATGAATTCGCCATAAGGCGCGTCGGCGCGGCGGAGATGGCGCTGTCGGCGGCGACGCTGCCAGACCGCCCGACGGTGATGGTGCTTGACGGGCGCTGAGGATGGGCGCTGAGCCGGGCTTGCGCCATTCGCGCAGTGCGGTATCTTAACGCGCGCAGGCGCTGTCTCTCCGGGGACGGCGTACAGCGCTTTTTTCAGGCCCAAACAGCGCAAGCCGGGCCGCAACGACGGAGAACGACGATAGCACGACGCCCGCACAACGCGCCGCCGACCCGTGAAACCGGGCCGCGCGTCAACCGGATGATCCGCTGCCCGGAAATCCGCCTGATCGACCACAACGGCGACAATCACGGCGTGGTCCGTCCTGAGGACGCCGTGCGCATGGCCGAGGAGGTTGGTCTCGATCTGGTCGAGATTTCCCCCAACGCCGCGCCGCCGGTCTGCAAGATCATGGATTTCGGCCGCTACAAGTTCGAGCTTCAGAAGAAAGCCGCTGAGGCGCGCAAGAACCAGAAGGTCATCGAGATCAAGGAAGTCAAGTTCCGCCCCAACATCGACACGCATGACTATGACGTGAAGATGCGCAGCGTGACCAAGTTTCTTGAGGATGGCGACAAGGTGAAGGTGACGCTGCGGTTCCGCGGGCGCGAGATGGCGCATATCGACATCGGGCGGTCGCTGCTGGAGCGGATCTCGAAGGATGTCGAGGAGATGGGCAAGGTCGAGGCGATGCCAAAGATGGAAGGTCGCCAGATGATCATGCTCGTGTCGCCCAAGGCGTGACCACTCCCGGCGCGACTGGCGCCGCTCCGGGGCCGCCGCCGGGGCCGCTCATCGACGGCGCGCCGCGCCCGGTGGCGGGCGACCGGCTGGAAAGCCCCTCGTTTGCGCGTAATTTCGCCCCGATCCGCGACGCGCTGGCGCCGCTGATCGGGGCGGCGCAGGGCAGGGCGCTGGAGCTGGGCAGCGGGCCGGGGCGCCACGCCGTGGCGCTGGCGCAGGCCTATCCCGCGCTGGAGTTCATTCCGACCGATCCGTTCCCCGCGCATCGCGCCAGCGTCGCCGCGTGGTCGGCGGAGGCGGGCGCCGCCAATCTGCGTGCGCCGCTGGCGCTGGACGCGGGCGCCGACTGGGCGGGGCAGGTGGCCGGTCTGGCGCCGTTCACGCTGGTCTATGCGATCAACGTCGCGCATATCACGCCTTGGGACGTGACGAGAGGCATTGTGGCCGGCGCGGGCCGGACGCTGGCGGCTGGCGGCTGGCTGGCGCTCTACGGCCCGTTCATCGAAGCCGACCGCGCGACCGGCCCCGGCAACATCGCCTTCGACGCCCATCTGCGCGCGCAGAACCCGCGCCACGGCGTGCGCGCGCTGGAGGACGTGGACGCGCTGGCGCGCGCGGCGGGCCTTGGCGGCCTGCGCATCGCGCGCCTGCCGTCGGACAACCTGCTGGTCGCGTGGCGCGCTGGCGGCTGAGCGCGCGTCAGCCCTTCAACCCCAGCCCCTCCAGGCCCCGCCC
>CAZRFB010000333.1:0-1966 GCA_964599185.1 uncultured Rhodobacterales bacterium
TTTCGACCTTTTTCGGAGGATCAGTCGGGGCGCTTGCGCGAACGGCTCTGGGCCAGACGGTAGGACGGGCCGTTCATCTCGAGAATGTGGACATGGTGGGTCAGGCGGTCGAGCAGTGCCCCGGTTAGGCGCTCGTCGCCGGTGCGCGACAGCGGGACGAAGCTGCGAGAAGGCGCGGCACTGCCGCCACATATTCAACCAACGGACCGAATACAACGACCTGCTGTCCATGTGCACGCAGCCCCTCCGTGCCAACAAGAGTGAGACATTCGACTGTCTGAAGTTTACACTCGAGGGCGCAGGAGAACGATCTGATGGTAATGCCTGAACGTCTGCCCACGCCCTTGCCTGCCGCGCCTGAGGGTCCTGCTTCGACGGCTTCTCCTGCACGTGTTGTGGCGGCGGCCAAAGTTGCTTCGGCCGAATTCACCGCGGTGCCGAAGCGGCGCAATTTCTCGGCAAAATACAAGCTGCAGATCCTGGCGGAGACTGTAGATCGGCGCGCAAAAGTGACCCCGTTCGCGGGGTGATCGGCGTCCAAAATGGTAGTGCCCCATTTGGTGGTGTATGAGCGCCAACCCTCGGAGTGGCTCGGTCTCGGTCAGGCGGCCACGGCGGGCAACCTGTGGTTGGGAGTATCCGTGATGCGGGCGAGGGATTCCAGCCCCATGTAACGCCGCGCCACAGCCCATTCGTCGTTGGTCTCGAGCATCAGCGCGCCGACGAGGCGGATGATGGCTTCGTCGTTCGGAAAGATGCCGACGACGTCGGAGCGGCGCTTGATCTCCTTGTTGACGCGCTCCAACGGGTTCGTGGACGCGACCTGCGGCCAGTGTTCCCTCGGAAAGTCCATGTAGGCGAGCACATCCTCGCGCGAGCTGTCCATAAGGGCGGAGAGCTTGGGTTGTTTCTCGCGGAGCGCGTCGGCGACCACATCCCACTGGGCGACGGCTTCGGCCTTGCTCTCCTGGGCGAAGATCGTCTTCAACATCGCGGCCACAGCGCCGCGCTGCTTGGCGGGTGCATGGGCCAAGGCGTTGCGCATCCAGTGAACGCGGCAGCGCTGATGGGTGGCGTTGAAAACGCGGCGCGCAGCGGCGCGCAGGCCCTTGTGATCCCCGTGTCGGGGCACGGGGCAGGCTTGGCGATCACCAGCTTCACGCCGCGCAGGCCCCGGTCGGCGAGGCTGCGGAGGAACTCGTGTGTGGATGCCCCCTGTTTGGCAAGCTTGATCTTCAGTCTTTCGGCGGGGTCTTCGATCGGGCGTGTGTCAGGCCTCTAAGCGTGGCCTTGGATGACGCCACGGGCCGGTATGCTGTTCGGAAGGCTGGGTTCACATCGGTTCAGAGAGCTGCAAGCGCTCGAGCCCCGGGTCTGAATGTCCCTGCCTTGAACTTCGAAGTCCGTGTCGCCTACTCCTCGTCGATCGCTCACCCCGGCCTCGCGGCCATGCCGTGCCTTCGTCCGGTCTCGGGGACTGGGGTCACGCCATCCGATAATCCTCCTGCTTCGTCGCCACCGCCCAGATCATCCGGGCCATCTTGTTGGCCAGCGCGACGGCCGCGACCATCTTCGGCTTGCGCGCCACGAGGGCGGTCAGCCAGCGGTTCGGGCTGCCGCCCTTGCGGACCACCCATCGGATCACGCTCATGGCGCCGACGATCAGCAGTCGTCGGATGTCGGTCTGACCCATCTTGCTAACCGATCCCAGCTTGACCTTGCCGCCCGTGGACCGCTGTCGCGGGACAAGGCCGAGCCACGCTGCGAAGTTGCGCCCGCTGTCGAACGTGTCGAGATCAGGGGCGAAGGCCGCCACGGCGCCCGCAGTGACAGGGCCGACGCCGGGGATCGTGCGGAGCCGACGCAGTGCCGCATCCGTCCTCGACGCCGCCTCCAGCTCGTCCGCGAGCCGTTCGATGACCTCGGTGAGCCGCGCGATCTGCTCGAGATAAATCGACCCCATCTC
>CAZRFB010000334.1:0-2628 GCA_964599185.1 uncultured Rhodobacterales bacterium
CGCGATGATCGTCGATGCGTTCGACGAGATGCTGGAGCAGTCGCGCGCGCAGCCGCTGGTGATGGGCGTGGCGCTGCATCCCTATATCGTGGGCCAGCCGCACCGCCTGCGGCGGCTGCGCGGCGCGCTCGCCCATATCGCCGCGCCGCGCAAGGATGTCTGGCTGACCCGCGCGGGCGCGATCAGCGCGTTCTGCCACGGGCTGCCGGAGGGCGTGATCGTCTGAGGCGGCGGGCGCCGGGGGCGGCGCGGGCGCCGGGGGCCGGGCGACAAATCCGCGCGGCGGCCCCGGGCGGTTGATCTTGCTCAACGCGCCCGGCGATCCTTGCCCCTATGGTCTCACGATCATCAACCGCGCCGCGTTCGGCGGCGCCTTGGGGACGCGCCCATGCACACCGCGCCATCGCCCGCCTGGGGCCTGCTGTTCCGCTCATCAATCGGGCGCAAGTTTCTGGTCGCGGGGTCGGCGGCGTTTCTGGCGATCTTTGCGCTGGGCCATACGCTGGGCAATCTTCAGGTGTTCTGGGGGCCTGACCCGATCAACCGCTATGCGTATCACCTGCAATCGCTGCCCTACGGCATCCTGTGGATCATCCGCGCCGTGGTGCTGGGCGCGGTGCTGGGCCATCTGGCGCTGGCCGTGCGGCTGCACGCGATAAACCGCCGCAGCCATGGCCGGGGCTATCGGCGGGAGCGCTGGCTGAGTGCAACGCAGGCGTCGCGCACGATGATGCTGAGCGGCGCGGCGATCCTGCTGTTCCTGATCCTGCACATCCTGCATTTCACCAGCCGCAGCCTGTCGGATTTCTCCGCCATCGCGCCGTGGCCGCTGGCCAGCGACGGCACGCCGACGCCCAATGTCTATGCGATGATGTATCAGGCGTTCTCCGATCCGCTGGTCGCGCTGCTCTATGTCGGCGCGATGGCGCTGGTGGCGCTGCACCTGAGCCACGGCGTCGCCAGCCTGTTCCAGAGCGTGGGCTGGCGCAACGCGGTGTGGCGGCCCCGGCTTGAGCGCATCGCGCGGCTCTATGGCCTGTTCGTGTTTCTGGGGCTGTCGTCGATCCCGCTCGCGGTGCTGCTCGACGCGCGGGGCGGGGTGGCGATCTTCGACCGCGCCGCGCTCGTCTCCCTGAACCCGAGGTGACCGCCATGCTCGACGCCGCGCCGCGCGCGCTCGACGCGCACATCCCCGACGGGCCGCTTGAGGACAAGTGGCAGACCCACCGCGCCAGCGTGAAGCTGGTCGCCCCCAACAACCGCCGCAAATACACCATCATCGTCGTCGGCTCGGGGCTGGCGGGGGCGGCGGCGGCGGCGACGCTGGGCGGCATGGGCTATCGCGTGCTGTGCCTGTGCTATCAGGACAGCCCCCGCCGCGCCCACTCCATCGCCGCGCAGGGCGGCATCAACGCCGCCAAGAACTATCAGAACGACGGTGACTCGGTGCGCCGTCTGTTCAAGGACACCATCAAGGGCGGCGACTTCCGCGCGCGCGAGGCGAATGTCCACCGTCTGGCGGAGGTGTCGAACCAGATCATCGACCATTGCGTGGCGATCGGCGTGCCGTTCGCGCGCGAGTATGGCGGGATGCTCGACAACCGCTCGTTCGGCGGCGCGCAGGTCAGCCGCACCTTCTACGCCCGCGGCCAGACCGGCCAGCAGCTTCTGCTCGGCGCCTATTCCCAGCTCAACCGCCAGATCGCCGCCGGAACGGTGACGATGATCACCCGCGCCGAGATGCTGGACCTCGTGGTGGTCCCCGGCGCCGACGGCGCGGGCCACGCCAAGGGGATCGTCACGCGCGACCTTGTGACCGGCGAGATGCGCAGCCATGCGGGCGACGCGGTGGTGCTGGCGACCGGCGGCTACAGCAACGTGTTCTACCTCTCGACCAACGCCATCGGCTGCAACGCCACCGCGATCTGGCGGGCGCACAAGCGCGGCGCGGGCTTCGCCAACCCCTGCTACACCCAGATCCACCCGACCTGTATTCCCCGCCACGGCGCCGACCAGTCCAAGCTGACGCTGATGAGCGAGTCGCTGCGCAACGACGGGCGGATCTGGGCGCCAAAGCGGGCCGAGGACTGCGGCAAGGACCCCGCCGACATCGCCGAGGCCGACCGCGACTATTATCTGGAGCGCAAGTATCCCAGCTTCGGCAACCTCGCGCCGCGCGACATCGCCAGCCGCGCCGCCAGGCAGGTCTGCGACGAGGGACGCGGCGTCGGGCCTGCGGTGGAGGGCCAGCGGCGCGGCGTCTATCTCGACTTCACCGACTCGATCCGGCGGCTGGGCGCGGAGGCGATGTCGGACCGTTACGGCAACCTGTTCACCATGTATCGCAGCATCACCGACGAGGACGCCTATACCCGCCCGATGCGCATCTATCCCGCCGCGCACTACACCATGGGCGGGCTGTGGGTGGATTATAACCTGATGAGCGACGTGCCCGGCCTGTTCGTGATCGGCGAGGCGAATTTCTCCGACCACGGCGCCAACCGGCTGGGCGCCAGCGCGCTGATGCAGGGGCTGGCGGACGGCTATTTCGTGCTGCCGGCCACGATCTGCGACTATCTCGCCCGCACCGGCGCGGGCGCGCCGCAGACCGACGACCCCGCCTTCGCC
>CAZRFB010000335.1:0-5300 GCA_964599185.1 uncultured Rhodobacterales bacterium
GGATCGGACGGCGCGCGGCGGCGCGCGGTTTTTCGGACCCGCGCCGCGCACGGCAGCGTCGGCGCATGAAGATACGCTTCCTGCTTGTCCCGTTCAGCGCGCCCGTCGCCGGCCCGCCGTCCACGACGACATGCGGATGCGCCTTGAGGACAAAATACGCCGCCTCCTGAGGAAGTTCGGCATCGTGTTGCGCAAGCGCGGCCGCGGTTTCTCATAAAGAGCGACTGGAATGGCGCTGGCCCCGAGCACCCGGAACAGATCCGCCGCAGGCAGGATGACGGCGATGCGCTCAGGGCCGAAATGGATCGCGCGGCCCGGCCCAGCGCCGTGGCCCACCATCCAGCCAGCCCCGCGCCGGGCGGCGTCAACCTCAGAACCGCGTCCGCCATGCAGACCGCAAGGACAATTTCACGCCGCCCGAAGCGGTCAACGATCCGCCCGCAGGCGGCGCCGGACAGGATCATCAGCCAGCTGCCGCCGCTGATCACCGAGGCGGCGGCCAGCGCGCCCATCGCCTGCGCCGCCGCTGACGCCGCCGCCGCTTCTCTGACGGCGTCGGCGCTGCTATTGCATTGCTCATGGATGACGCCCGGCCCGAGTTTCTGACCACCAGCGAGGTCGCGGCGCTGTTGCGCGTGCGCGAACGCAAGGTCTATGACCTGGCGGCGGCGGGCGAAATCCCGTGCCGACGGCTGATCGGCAAGCTGCTGTTTCCCCGCGCCGATATCGAGCGGTGGCTTGGCGGCGGCGCGGCGCGACCGGCCCCCGGCGGCGCAGCAGTCGTGGCGGGCAGCCATGATCCGCTGCTGGAATGGGCGATCCGCGAGTCCGGCTCGGGGCTGGCCACGATGTTCGATGGCAGCCTTGACGGGCTGGACCAGCTCGCCGCAGGCGCCGCCTGCGCCGCAGGGCTGCACGTTCCCGACGATAGCGGCGACTGGAACGTGGCGGCGGCGGCCGCGCGCCTGGGGGCGGGCGCGGCGCTGATCGGCTGGGCGCGGCGGCGGCGCGGGCTGATCCATCACAGCGGCCGCGCGATCGGCGGAATCGGGGCGCTGCGCGGCCTGCGTCTGGCGCGGCGGCAGCAGACGGCGGGCGCCGCGCTGTGGCTGACCGCGATGCTGCGGGCCGCAGGGCTGGCCGACGCCGTGCGCTGGACCGACGCGGTGGCGCGGACCGAGACCGAGGCCGCCGCCATGGTCGCGCAGGGCGAGGCCGACGCCGCCGCCGGGCTTGAGGCCGCCGCGCGTCCGTTCGGGCTGACGTTTCTCGCGGTCGAGGACGAGGCGTTCGACCTCGCCGTGGACCGCCGCGCCTGGTTCGACCCGCCGCTGCAACGGCTGTTCGCCTTCGCGCGCACGCCCGCCTTCGCCGCGAAGGCCGGGGCGCTCGGCGGCTACGACATCGGCGGCCTTGGCGCGGTGCGCTGGAACGGCCCCTGACGCGCGGCGCGTCAGGGGCCGGGGTTCGCGCGTTGCGGAGAGTCGTCAGGGCGCAGGGTTGATGCGCGCCGCCGCCAGAAGCGCCAGCCGGATCACCCGCTCACCTTCGCGGCGGCTGCGGAGGGAAAGAACTGCTGGTCGCCGCCGATGGTGAAGCTGGCGATGGCGGCCTGCCCTTCGGGTCCGACCAGCCAGTCGATGAACGCCTGGCCTTCCGCAGCCTTCACGCTGGGGCATTTCTCGGGGCTTATCAGCATCACGCCGTAGGGGTTGAACAGCGTGGCGTCGCCCTCGACCACCACCTTGAAGTCGCCCTTGCCGCCGTAGGCCGACCAGGTGGCGCGGTCGCTCAGCGCATAGGCGCCCATGCCGACGGCGGTGTTGATGGTCGCGCCCATGCCCGAGCCGGTCTCGCGATACCAGCCGCCGGAGGCCGCCGCGACATCGACGCCCGCAGCCTTCCACAGCGCACGCTCGGCGGTGTGGGTGCCGCTGTCGTCGCCGCGGCTGGCGAAGGGGGCGCCGGCGGCGGCGATGGCGGCGAAGGCGGCCTTGACGTCCGTGGAGCCTGCGATCCCGGCGGGGTCGGCGGCCGGGCCGATCACCACGAAGTCGTTATACATCACGTCGTAGCGGCGCGCCGCAAAGCCCTCGGCCACGAACGTGTCCTCGCGGGCGCGGGCGTGCACCAGCAGCACGTCGCCGTCACAGTTCATGGCGTTCTTGATCGCCTGTCCGGTGCCGACGGCGACGACGCGCACCGCGACGCCGGTCTTTTCGGTGAACTGCGGCAGGATGTGGTCGAACAGGCCGGAGTTCTGCGTCGAGGTGGTCGATTGGACAAGGATATGCTCCTGCGCGGCGGCGGGACCGGCGAGCAGGATGGCGAGCAGGGCGCAGATCGGTTTCATGGCGTCTCTCTCCTTGGGTTGTTCAAAACAGCAGCCGGCCGGCCAGATAGGCGCGGGCTTCGGGCGACTGCGGGTGGTTCAGCGCACGGTCGGCGGGCGCGTCCTCGACAACGCGGCCCGCGTGCAGGAACACCACGCGCCCGGCCAGTCGGCGCGCCTGGCCGACGTCGTGGCTGACCAGCAGCACGGTCGTCCCCTGCGCGGCGACGCGGGCGATCAGCGCCTCGATGGCGGCGGTCGCGGCGGGGTCGAGGCTCGCGGCAGGCTCGTCGAGCAGCAGCAGCCGGGGCTGCGCCGCCAGCGCGCGCGCCAGCGCCAGTCGCTGCGCCTCGCCGCCCGACAACGCCCGGGCGGGCCGGTCCGCCAGCGTCTCCAGCCCGCCGAGCGCCAGCAACGCGGCGCGGCGCGCGGGGCGCATCCGGCGCGCCACGCCCGCCACCGAGAGCGCGTGATCGAGGTTCGCCGCCACCGAACGGCGCAGCAGCACGGGCCGCTGGAACACCAGCGCCACCGCGCCCTTCGCCGGCGCCACGCGCGCGCCCCAGCGCACCGACCCCGCGTCCGGCGCGATCAGCCCCGCGATCAGCCGCAGCGTCAGGCTTTTGCCGGCGCCGTTCGGCCCGATCAGCGCGGTGACGCCGCCGGGCGTCAGCGTCAGCGACACAGCGTCGAGCAGCGCCCGCCCGCCGCGCGCAAGGCTCACCCGCTCCAGCGTCAGGGGCCACAGATCCGGTTGCGCAAACTCAAGCATGGCCGACCGCCTGCGCCCGCGTCCGCACCGCCATGACGGCGGCGTTCACCGCCAGCGAGATCGCCAGCAGCACGATCCCAAGCCCCAGCGCCAGCGCCAGCCGCCCGCGCGAGGTCTCAAGCGCGATGGCGGTGGTCATCACCCGCGTGACATGGGCGATGTTGCCGCCGACGATCATCACCGCGCCGACCTCGGCGCTGGCGCGGCCGAACCCCGCCAGCGCGGCGGTCACCAGGCTGAAGCGCGCGTCCCACAGCAGCGTGCCCACCGTGTCGATCCGGCTGGCGCCCAGACTGCGCAGATACTCGTCATATTCGGCGTTGAGGTCGGCCACCGCCTGCCGCGTCAGCGCCGCGACGATGGGCGTGACCAGAATCGTCTGCGCGACGATCATCGCCGCAGGCGTGTAGAGCAGCCCCAGCGCCCCCAGCGGCCCGCTGCGCGACAAGGTCAGATAGACGACAAGCCCGACCACCACCGGCGGCAACCCCATCAGCGCGTTGACGATCACCACCAGCGCGCCGCGCCCCGGAAACCGCGCCACCGCCAAGGCCGCGCCCAGCGGCATCCCGATCAGGCAGGCGAGCGCCACCGCCGACAGCGTTACCGACAACGACAGGCCGACGATCCCGAGAAACTCGGGGTCGCCGGAGAAGATCAGCGCGAACGCCGCGCTGAAGGCCGAGGGAAAATCCTGCATGACGCTCGCCGGTGTCGAATCCTGTCGTATAAGTGCAGGATGCGCTGTTTCATGTCGAGTCT
Source organism: uncultured Rhodobacterales bacterium (assembly GCA_964599185.1). Lineage (GTDB taxonomy): Bacteria > Pseudomonadota > Alphaproteobacteria > Rhodobacterales > Rhodobacteraceae > Rubrimonas. Next base: position 3,867 of record CAZRFB010000335.1, read on the forward strand.
CGGACAGAACGTCAGCCATTGCACCGGCGCAGGTCCTGGCTTTCGGGCGGACGCCCTGTCGCCGGGCGACGACGAAACGTTAGAATTGTCGGCACTCCGCGCGCGGACGACGCAGGGCCGCTAACCGCCGGTTAGGCTTTGGCCGCCATCGTTTCCCGCAGGGCCAGAACGGCCCGGGCGGTCGAACCGCCGCGTCAGAAGGCGTCTCTTCGCCGGGGGAAGCCCCGGCCCAGGCATATCGCGGCGTCGAAAGCGCCGTTCGCAAAGGAAGAGAACCATGGCTTCGATCCTCACCAACAACGGCGCGATCACCGCGCTGCAGACCCTGCGCAGCATCAACCAGAACCTCGCCACCACCCAGGGCGAGGTGGCGACCGGCAAGCGCGTCGCCACCGCCAAGGACAACGCGGCGTTCTTCGCGATCAGTTCGGTGATGCAGTCCGACGTCAACGGCTTCAAGGCGATCTCCGACACGCTGGCGCTGGGCGATGCGACCGTCGCCGTCGCCCGCTCGGGCGCCGAGACCGTCACCGGCCTGCTCAACGACCTCAAGGGCCGCGTGGTCGCGGCGCAGGAGGCCAACGTGGATCGCTCCAAGATCCAGGCCGACGCGGCCGAGCTGCGCAACCAGACCATCGCCACCGTGGACGCCTCACAGTTCAACGGACTGAATTTTCTCAAGAACGTGGTCAACGATCCGACGATCAGCATTCTCGGCTCGCTCAACCGCTCCGACGCCGGCGTGACCACATCGAACATCAACGTGGACCGCGCCACGCTGCAGGCGGCGAGCACCACCGGCACGGCGGTCACCATCGCGCCCGCCACCGCCGCGACCTCCGCCGCGCTGACCACGCTGACGGCGGGCGCCACCTATTCGGTGGGCGACGTGGTCGCAATCAAGCTGACCAACCCGAACAACGAGGGCGTCACGCTTTCGACCACAATCACGCAGGCCGATCTCGCGCTGGCGGACACCGCGCTGGCCACGGAGGTTTCGGGCCGGCTGAACGCCGCGCTGACCGCCAGCGCCTACGCCGACAAGGCCAACGTCACCATCGGCGCCGCCGGCGCGGCGATCAACGTGACCACGAGCGCCACGAGCGTCGGCGTCACCGCGCAGGCGGCTCAGGGCGGCGGGCTGGCGGCGCTCAGCCTGATGGACATCACCACCGAAGGCGGCGCCAAGGCCGCGCTCAGCGCCATGGAGGGGTTGATCCAGACCTCGGTGAACGCCGCCGCCTCGTTCGGCTCGGCGCAGAAGCGCATCGAGAACCAGTCGAACTTCATCAACAAGGTCGCCGACAGCCTGACCTCGGGCATCGGCGCGCTTGTGGACGCGGATCTGGAGGCCGCGTCGGCCCGCCTGCAGGCGTTGCAGGTGCAACAGCAGCTAGGCGTGCAGGCGCTGTCGATCGCGAACCAGCAGCCGCA
>CAZRFB010000336.1:0-6577 GCA_964599185.1 uncultured Rhodobacterales bacterium
CGTCATAGCCGGTCAGCCACGCCATGTTGGAGGGATCCGAGCACAGCAGCAGCTCGATCCCCTGCGCCTGCATCGCGGCGCGGGTCGCGGCGATGCGCGCGGCGTATTCGTCGCGCGTGAAGTGCAGCGTCGGTTCCGCCATGCCCATCGCGCCCCCGCCGAGAATGGCCCGCGCCCGGCCCGATCCCGCGTCCTGCGCCGCGTCGCGTGACTGCGCCGCGCCCCAGCGTGTCGCCGATCCTTGGCCACACCCGCAGGGTGAAACCATTGTTTGGTAGCCACAGGTCGAAACGTAAATACGGCGTAATTACGGCGTGAGGTTGACCAGAATCAGGTTACGTCGTCTTGTCGCAGGATTGGTGCGTGTGAGTGTGTCGTCGAAGCGGTATTGTTCGGTGATTGCATGGTTTTCGTGAAACCCGGCGCAGTTGAGTGGCGTCCGGGCGCAAATCGGGGCGGCGATCGCGTGACGCGGCGCCGCCCCGCACTGGTGCGCCGCGATCACGCGGCGTTCTCGAAGGCCGCGCTACACCTCGTCGGGGAAATGCCGCAGCACGCTGCGAATCGGGTTCGGCGCCGCCTGTCCCAGTCCGCAGATCGAGGCGTCCTCCATGGCGCGGCCGAGTTCCTCCAGCAGCGCGCGATCCCACCTCGGCGCCGTCATCAGCTTGACGGCCTTCTCGCAGCCCACGCGGCACGGCGTGCACTGGCCGCAGCTTTCATCCTCAAAGAACTTCAGCAGGTTCAGCGCCACGTCCTTCATGCTGTCGCGGTCTGACAGCACCACCACCGCCGCCGAGCCGATGAAGCAGCCGTGCGGTTGCAGCGTGTCGAAGTCGAGCGGGATGTCGTCCATGCTTGCGGGCAGGATGCCGCCCGAGGCCCCGCCCGGCAGATAGGCCTTGAAGGCGTGCCCCTCGGCCATGCCGCCGCAGAAATCGTCGATCAGGCGGCGGATGGTGATCCCCGCCGGCGCCAGCTTGACCCCCGGCTCACGGACGCGGCCCGAGACCGAGAACGCGCGCAAGCCCTTGCGCCCGTTCTCGCCGTGGTCGCCAAAACACCCCGGCCCCTCGGCGGCGATGCGCGTGACCCAGCACAGCGTCTCGACATTGTGCACCAGCGTCGGGCGCCCGAACACGCCTGACTGCGCCACATAGGGCGGGCGATGGCGCGGCAGGCCGCGCTTGCCCTCGATCGATTCGATCATGGCGCTTTCCTCGCCGCAGATGTAGGCGCCCGCGCCGCGGCGAAGGTCGATATGGCCCGGCGCGACAAGGCCCTCCGCCTCAAGCCGCGCGATCTCGCGGCGCAGGATCGCCAGCACGGCGGGGTACTCGTCGCGCATGTAGATGAAGCAGCGCTCGGCCGCGATCACCTCGGCGGCGATCAGCATCCCCTCAAGGAACACATGCGGTTCGCGCTCAAGCCACCAGATGTCCTTGAACGTGCCGGGCTCGCCCTCATCACCGTTCACCGCCAGATAGCGCGGGCCTTGCGCCGCGCGCAAAAAGCCCCACTTTCGCCCCGCCGGAAACCCCGCCCCGCCCATGCCGCGCAGACCTGCGGCCTGCACCGCCTCCTGCACCGCGTCGCGGCTGATCTCGCCCGCGCGCAGCGCCTTGAGCGTCGCGTAGCCGCCGGCGGCGACATAGGCGTCGAAGTCCTGAAAGGCGGGCGTCGCCGCGTGGGTCTCACCCGCCGCCACCGCCGCCGCCACCTTTGCGGGCGTGGCGTGGCCGATATGGTTGTGGCCCACCTCCAGCACCGGCGCGGCGTCGCAGCGGCCCATGCACGGCGCGCGCAGCACCCGCACGTCCCCCGGCCCATAGGTCGCGGCGAGGTCGCGCAACAGCGCCTCGCCGCCCGCCAGCGCGCAGGAGATGCTGTCGCACACCCGGATGGTCAGCGCGGGCGGCGCGGCCTCGCCCTCGCGCACCACGTCGAAATGGGCGTAGAAGGTCGCGACTTCATAGACCTGCGCCTGCGACAGCCGCATCTCCTCGGCCAGCGCGCACAGATGCGCGGCGCTCAGATGGCCGTGGGCGTCCTGGATCAGGTGCAGGTGCTCGATCAGCAGATCGCGCCGCCGGGGGCGGTCGCCCAGCAGGCGGCGCACCTCGGCCAGCGCCGCGTCGTCGGGCTGACGGCCCTTGGGCTGGGTGCGGCCCTTGCCCTTGCCCGATTTCCATACGCCCGGCTTGTCGTCCAGCGGAGACATTGCGCCACCTCGCTCCAGTTTCTATCCTGTATCCTGCGCCGCCGCGCGCCGTCAGTCCGAGAGAGCGACCCCGTGAAAAGCCTGCTCCGCGCCGCCGCGCTCCTGCCCTGCCTCGCCCTCGCCGCGCCCGCCGCCGACCTGCAACCGGGCGACGAGGAGATATCGCTCAGCGAGTGGCGCGAGATGACCGAGGGTCGCACCGTGTGGTATTCGCTGAACGGCGTCCACTGGGGCAAGGAGTATTTTCACCCCGGCGGCGCCAGCGCGACCTTCGTCGGCGCCGAGGGGATGTGCGCCACCGCGCCTTGGGCCTATGCGGATGGCCTGTATTGCTTTTCCTATACGGGGATGGACTGTTTTCGCCACGTCCGCCGCGACGGCCAGCTTTTCGCCCTGCCGCTGTCGGACGGCGCGGCGCAGCAGATCGAACGGATCACCGACGGCCCGCTATCGTGCGAGCCGCCGCTGTCGAGCTAAGCCGCGCCGAAGACCGCCGTCACGGATGCACGATCATCCGCTTGTAGAGCCGCCATGTGGCGTGGCCCAGCACCGGCATCACCACGATCAGCCCCAGGAAGAACGGCGCCCACGACACCGCCAGCGCCACCGCCACGAACAGGCCCCACCCCGCCAGCGGCACAAGATTCTTGGCCACCGCCGACACCGACAGCGCCACGGCGGTCACCGGATCGACGTTTTTCTCCAGCATGTAGGGAAACGACACCACCGTGATCGAGAACACCACGAAGGCGAAGGCGGCGCCGACCGCGTTGCCGACCAGCAGGAAGCTGAAGCCGCGCGTGGTGGTGAACAGATCGGCCAGCAGCGCGTTTATCGGCAGCGGCGACAGGCCGTAGAACAGCGCATAGATCATCAGCGCCATCCGCAGCCAGACGAACAGCGCGAACAGCAGGATGAAGCCGAGAAAGAAGATATTCACGTTGGTCGTGGCGCGCTGGATGCTGAACAGGTCGCTCACGCCCACGCTGCGGCCCGCGTCGCGGCGGCGGCTGCCCTCGTAAAGCCCCATCGCGGCGAACGGCCCGATCAGCGCGAACCCCGCCAGCATCGGGAAGATCAGCACCACCATGTCGGCGCGCAGCGCCAGCCACAGCATCGCCATGCCGCCCAGCGCGAAGAAGGCGCCGATGGTCATGCCGAACGCGGGCATGGCGCGGAAATCGTCGGCGCCTTCGCGCAGCGCCATGGTGATGTCGTCAACCGTGATGCGCCTGATCTCCGAGGCGGGCGCGCGCGCGCCGCCTGCGCCGGACGCCGTCCCGCCTGTGTTCGCCTCCACACCCGCCATCGTCGTCTCCCCGCTTGTCTTGTCGCGACAGGATAACGGATAGGCGCGCGCCGCGCCATGCGCGTGACGCGCGCCCTTCGCCGCGCGCTCTGCGACGAATTGCGCCCCCGAGCGCACGGGGTTAGCGTCATGGCCATGAAACGCCGCATCATCTTCGCGCTGTGCCTGGTCGCGGCGACCGCGTCGGCGCAGGAGACGCCGCAGGAAGCGCCGCAGGAAGAACCGCAGGAAGCGCCATTGGGGGCGGCCGACTGGCGCGCCTACGCCGAGGGCTGGACGCTGCATTTCGAGGACGGCGGCGCGGCTTTCGGCGCCGAGACCTATCTGCCCGGCGACGCGGTGATCTGGAAACCCGAGGGCGGCGCCTGTTCGCACGGCTACTGGACCGAGGCGCAGGGGCGCATCTGCTTTCTGTATCAGGACAGCGTGGCCTGCTGGCGGATGTTTCGCGACGGCGACGGCGTGCTGGCGCGGCCCGCCGACGGCGGCGGGCCGTCGTTGCGCGTCGCCCGGCGCGACCGCGCGCCGCTGATGTGCCCTGAGACGCCCGCCGTGTGAACCCGCCGTGTGAACCGGGGTCTGTCGGGCGGCGATGGTTGGTCGGCGGCGCGTGGTCGGCGGCGGCTCAGAGCAGCTCGAACCCGTCGTCGCGCGCGCACGGGCGCAGCCCGGCCAGCCCGTCCGCCAGCCTGCGCACCTTGATCAGACGGCGCGCCGCCGCCGCGTCGATGGCGCCCAGGCCGTCGGCGGCCCGCGCCAGCGCGCCGATATAATCCGCCAGCCCGTCGATGTGCTGGATCAGCCGGTCTAGCTCCTGCAAGCCGCGCAGCTCCGCCAGATCGCGCGGGTTGGAGGTGGTGATGAGCGACCCCACCGCCGTCTCCACCGCCGTCGCCGCCGAACACAGCGCGCGCAGTTCGCGCGAGGCGTTGTTCAGCAGCTCCGCCACCGGCACATGCTCGGGGCCGCCGCGGTCGCGCGGGTCGGAAAGGATGCTCATCGCGCCAGCCTCCATCAGAACAGTTCGACCTCGCCCACCGGCGCGCGGGGCGCGGGCGGCGGCGGGGGCGGCGGCGGCGCGTCGGCCTGCAGCATGATCTGCCGCGCGCGGCCCGAGGCGGGCCAGTATTCGATCCGCCGCCCCTGAGCGCCGCCCACGCTGCCGCCCAGATAGGCGATGCCCTCATCGCGCAGGAATTTTTCGGCGAAGGCCACGTTGCGCGCGCCCACCGCGTAGCGGCCCGACATGAAGGCGCAGCCGCCGAACAGCTTGGCCTCCAGCCGGTCGCGGCGCGCGCCCTGTTTCAGCAGGCCGTTGACCAGCAGCTCCATCAGATGCACGCCATAGCGCTCCGCCTCGCCGCGCTTCGCCGCCTCGCCGCCGTCGGGCAGCAGAAAGTGGTTCATGCCGCCGACGCCCGCCTGCGGGTCGCGGATGCAGGCCGCGACGCAGGAGCCGAGCACGGTGGTCAGCACCATTTCGGGGTCGCGCGAGACGACCCATTCACCCTGGATCACCGTGATCCGCTGGCTGAGCGCGGCGGGCTGCATCAGTCCAGCGAGCCGACGATGGCCTCGATGCACGCCTTCATCTTGGGCGCGTCCACGGGCTTTTCCAGATAGTTGTTCATGCGAAACGCCTTGCCGCGCTCGATCAGCGTGGCGTCGCTGCGCCCGGTCACCAGGATGAAGCCGACCTGCGCGGTCGGCTCGTAGCCGCGCAGCTTCTCCAGCAGTTGCAGACCGTCGAGCTTGGGCATGTTCATGTCGGAGATCACCAGATGGCGCGGTTTTTTCGTCAGCCCGTGCAGGGCCTCCTCGCCGTTCTTGTAGATCTCGATGTTGCGCAGGCCGATCTCCTCAAGCGCCGCGACCAGCAGGCCGCGGCTCACCGAGGTGTCATCGACGACGGCGACCTCGAGCATTTCCTTCAGCGCCATCAGATCGCCTCCCTGACTGAAATTTCCGGTGTGAAGATCGCATCGGCGATGGCGCCGAGCGGTGTGGCGTGGTCCACGGCGCCGATCTCCAGCGCCGCGCGAGGCATCCCATAGACGGTGCTGCTGTCGCGGTCCTGCGCGATGGTGCGCCCGCCCGCCGCGCGGATTGCGCGCAGACCCTCGGCGCCGTCGCGCCCCATCCCGGTCAGCAGCGCCGCCACCACATGCGGAACGCCCGCCCGCGCGATCGAGGCGAAGGCGACATCGACCGAGGGGCGATGGCGGTTGACCGGCTCGGTGGGCGTCAGCCGCACGCGCCGCGCAGGGCTCCACTGCACCTCCAGATGCGCCGGGCCGCCGGGGGCGACATAGACGCAGCCCCGCTCCAGCGGCGCGCCGTCCCAGGCCTCGCGCACCGTCGGCGCGCACAGGCTGTCGAGCCGCGCGGCGAAGCTGGCGGTGAACAGCGCGGGCATATGCTGCACCACCACCGTCGGCGGCGTGTCGGCGGGAAAGCGCGACAGCACGCGGACCAGCGCCTCGACGCCGCCGGTGGAGGCGCCGATGGCGATCAGGCTGACGCCCTGGGCGCCGCGCGCCAGCTGCGAAGGCGACGCCCCCGGCGAAGGCGCGGGCCGGGCGGGATGCGCGCGCCGCGCCGCGCCTGCGCGCCGCACCCGTTCACGCAGCGCGGAATAGCTCTCGGCCGGGCCGTTGCGCGCGTCCGCCACCAGAACCGGCGCGCCGCCCTCCGCCGCCGCGCGCTCCAGCAGCGCCCGGCCCCCGGGGTCGGCGGCGCTGGCGTAGAGCAGCACCACATCCGGCGCCAGCGCCGCGATCAGGTCCACGGCCTCGACGGCGGAGGCGCAGCGCGCCAGCACCTCGATCGCCGGATCGGCGCCGATGGCCGCCGCAGTGGCGCCGCCAGCCGCCGGGCCGTCCGCCACGAACAGGACGCGGACCGGGCGCTTCATCACGCCGCCCCGCTGCGGGTGTAGGCGGTCACGCCGTCGCTGAGCAGCAGCGCCGCCGCAGGCCCGCCGATCCGCTCGGAGTGGCCGATGCACAGGCGGCCGCCCGGCGCCAGCAGCGCGGCGATGCGCGACC
>CAZRFB010000337.1:0-3319 GCA_964599185.1 uncultured Rhodobacterales bacterium
CCGCCGCCAGCATCGCCCCGTCGCGCAGGTGCAGGTGCCAGTCGTCGGGGCGGCGGATGGTCAGGCGGTCGGTCATCGCGGGGTCTCCGGCGTCATGCGCGCCCCTTCAGTAGAGCACGCCGGGCAGCCACGTCGAGACCACGGGCGCCAACCCCAGCAGCGCCATGCCGACGATCTGCAAGCCGATGAACGGCGCCACGCCCGCATAGATGTGCCCGGTGGTGATCTCGGGCGGCGCCGCGCCGCGCAGGTAGAACAGCGAGAATCCGAACGGCGGCGTCAAGAAACTGGTCTGGAGGTTCACCGCGATCAGCACCGCCAGCCAGATCGGATCATGCCCCATGGTGATCAGCACCGGCGCCACCAGCGGCAGCACGATCACGGTGATCTCGACGAAGTCCAGAAAGAACCCCAGCACGAAGATCAGCGCCATGCAGAAGATCAGCGCGCCGACAGGCCCGCCGGGCATCGCGGTCAGGATCGCCTCGATCCGCTCCTCGCCGCCCAGGCCGATGAACACCAGCGAGAACATGCTGGCGGTCAGGATGGTGGCGAAGATCATCGCGGTGACTGTCATCGTCGCGGTCATCGCCGGGCGCAGCATCGCGCGCGCCTGCGCCTTGGCCAGCGACGCGGCGATCGTCGCCGCCCCCAGCAGCGCCAGCGCCGCATAGACGCCGCCGCGCGCCCAGTCCAGCGCGCCCGCGTCGCTGCGTTGCAGCCGCACCGGCGCCACCCCCGCCGCCACCGCCAGCAGCAGCAGCGCGGCGGTTCCCGCCACGATCAGCCGGGCGGAGACGCCCAGCCGCCAGCCCGCCATCAGCACCGCGCCGCCCGCGCCGATCGCCGCCGCCTCGCCCGGCGTCGCCACCCCGCCCAGGATCGCGCCCAGCACCGCCACGATCAGCAGCACCGGCGGCGCCACCGCCGTCAGCACCGCAGCGCGCGAGGGCTTCTCCACGACTTCCGCCATCGCGGGCGCGTCGCCGGGGATCAGCCACGCCCGGCCCAGCACATAGACAAGATAAAGCGCCACCAGCAGCAGCCCCGGCAGCAGCGCGGCGGCGAAGATCTGGCCGACCGAGATGGTCTCGACGGTGAACTTGCCTTGCGCGAACTGCGCCTGCTGATAGGCGTTCGACATCACGTCGGTCAGGATGATCAGCAGCGTCGAAGGCGGAATGATCTGGCCCAGCGTGCCCGCCGTGCAGACGATGCCCGAGGCCAGCCGGGGGTCGTAGCCGTTGCGCAGCATGGTCGGCAGCGCGATCATCCCCATCGCGATCACCGTGGCGCCGACGATCCCGGTGGAGGCCGCCAGCAGCGCGCCGACCAGCACCACCGACACGCCGAGACCGCCGCGCAAGGCCCCGAACAGCCGCGCCATCGTCTCCAGCAGCGCCTCGGCGATGCGGCTTTTCTCCAGCACCACGCCCATGAACACGAACAGCGGAATCGCGATCAGCACGTCGTTGGTCAGCACGCCGAACACCCGCTGCCCCAGCGCGCCCAGCAGCGACAGGTCGAACTGGCCCAAGGCCCAGCCGATCAGCGCGAAGGCGCTCGCCACGCCCGCGATGGTGAAGGCGACCGGAAAGCCCAGCAGGATGCCGCCGATCAGCGCGGCGAACATCATCAGGTCAAGCGGCATCGTCAGCGCCTCCCGCGCGCAGCCGCACGATCAGCCGCAGCACATGCGCCAGCGACTGAACCAGCACCAGCGCGCAGAACGCCGGGATCAGCGATTTCAGCAGGAAAGAGGCCGGAATCCCGCCCACCGAGATCGGCCCCTCCAGCACCCGCCACGCGCTGCGCACCGAAGGCCACGACCACCACATGAGCAGCAGCATCGACGGCGCCAGCAGCAGCAGATGGCCGAACAGGTCGATCAGCGCCCGCGCGCGCGGCGCGGCCCGGGCGTAGAAGATGTCCACCCGCACATGGCCGTCCACCAGCAGCGTATAGCCCGCGCCCAGCATGAACAGCGTCGCATGCAGATACAGCACGCCCTCGTTGAGCCAGACGAAGCTGACGCCGAACACATAGCGCAGCACCACCACGACCAGTTGCAACAGCACCATCGCCAGCGCGCACCAGCGCACCGCCTCGCCGCAGCGGCGGTTGATCGCGTCGAGCAGGTCGGCGAGGCGCGTCATCGTCGGCTCTCCGGGGGAAAGGCGCCCCGCCGCGACGGGCGGGGCGCTCAGGCTTCAGTACTTGTAGGGCAGCGCGCGGGCGTTCATCTGGCCGTTGTCGGCATAGACCATGTAATCAGCGACCGACGCGCGATAGGCGAGGAAGCTCTCGACGATCCGGCGCACCAGTTCGTCGCCGTCCTCACGCAGGCCGCCGATCACCGCGCCCGCCGCATTGCCCATGGCGATCAGCACCTCGTCGGGCAGCTTGCGCACCATGACGCCCTCGTTGGCGACAAGCTGGACCAGCGCCTGCGCGTGGCGGGTGGTGTATTCGGTCCAGACCGGGTTGTAGAGGCTCTCGCAGGCCAGCCGCACGGCGGCCTTCAGATCGTCGGGCAGCTCTTCATAGACCTTCATGTTGACCGCGCATTCCTCCGCCGAGGACGGCTCGCCGACGCCGGGCCAGTAGTAGTTCTTAGCCACCTGATGAAAGCCCAGCGCGCTGTCGCTCCACGGGCCGATGAACTCGCCCGCGTCCAGCGCCCCGGACTGGAGCGCCTGAAACATGTCGCGCCCGCCCATCGCCTGCACCGCCATGCCGAGCCTTGACGCCATCTCCGAGGCAAGCCCGGTGGTGCGATAGCGCAGGCCGCGCAGATCGTCGGCGCTGTTGATCTCGGTGCGGAACCATCCCGCCCATTGCGGCCCGGAGTTGCCGCACAGGAACGGCTTCAGCCCGAAGCGGCCATACATCTCGTCATAGAGCGCCTGCCCGCCGCCATGCGCCAGCCAGCCGAACTGCTCGTCGGCGCGCAGGCCGAACGGCTGCGAGCCGAACAGCAGGATGCCCTTGGACTTCGATCCCCAGTAGGCGGGCACCGCGTGGTAAAGCTCCGCCGTGCCCTCGGCCACCGCGTCGAACACGCCCGGCCCCGGCACCAGTTCTCCGGCGGCGAACAGCTTGACCGCGATCCGCCCGCCCGACAGCGCGGTGATCCGGTCGGCCAGCATCTGCGCGGCGACGCCCGGTCCCGGCAGGTTCTTCGGCCACGCGGTGACCATCTTCCACTGCCGCACGTCCTGCGCGACAGCGGGCGCGGCCAGCGTGGCGGCGGCGGTTCCGCCCACAGCGGCGGTCTTCAGAAAGTCGCGTCTTTTCATCGTGTTCTCTCCTGTCGTTG
>CAZRFB010000338.1:0-1875 GCA_964599185.1 uncultured Rhodobacterales bacterium
CCCGCCCCGCCGCCTGAACGCTCGGGGCGCGCCCTGGGGCCGCCCTTTCCGCCGCCTGCGCCCTCGCCGCCCTTCTTGTCCCAGCGCCGCTCGCCCTTCGGACGCTCAGACCGTTCCGGCCGCTCTGCGCGCGCGGCGTCGGCGGGCGCGGCGTCGGAGTGTGCGGCCTCTGCTGGCGCGGACCCTGCAGGCGCGGCGGCGTCGCCGGTCTGCGCCGGGGCGCGCGCGTGCGGGCCGCGCGGCGGTCGCGGGCGCTCCCGCGCGCCCGCGTCGCGGGGCGGTCGGCGCGGCGCGAGGGTGAAGGTGTAGAACGCCTCGGTCTCGACCGGCGCTTCGGTCTCGACCGGCGCCTCGGGCTGCGCAGAGTCCGCCTGAGCGGTTTCCGCCTGTGCAGGCGCGGGCTGGTCTTCTGCGGTTTGATCTTCCGCAGGCGCCGCCGCCTCGGCTGCGGCCGCTTCGGGCGCCGTGCTGTCGGGCGTCACGGCGGCGGGCGCTGTGTCCGGCGTCGCTTCAGCTTTATCCGCCGCAGCCTCGGGCGCCTCGGGCGCCGCAGTCTCAGGCGCGGCAGCCTCGGGCGACGCAGCCTCGGGCGCCGCCGCCTTCGCCGTCTTCACCAAGCGGGGCTTGGGCCGCTCGCCGCGCTCGGCGGCGTAGCCGAGGCCCTTCATCAGTTCGGCGAACTGCTCCAGCGTGCAGCCGGTGATCGACAGCATCTCAGGCGCCGCCTCAAAGCCTGCGCGCGCGTCGCGCTGGCGGATCATGTCGGCCAGCCGCTCCAGCATGTCGATGCGCAGCGCGCGCGATCCGCACAGGCGATACCCGGCGCGGGGATAGAACCCCTCCGGCGCGCCGGGAACGGCGGCGATGGTCACCAGGCCCGGCGGCGGGGCGGAGGGAAACTCGTCGAACTTCGCGTGCAGCGCCCAGAGCAGCAGGCGAAACCGCGTCGGCGCCGGTTTCAGTAGCGCGGGCATGAACACATGGTGCTGGCCAAAGCGCACGCCGTGCTTGCGCAACAGCGCGCGCCCTTCCTGATCGAGCTGCTTGATGTCGTCCTGCACCGCGCGGCGCGGCAGCACGCCCAGCGCCTCGATCAGCTGAAAGCCCACGCCGCGCGCCAGCCCGGTCATCGCCGGGTCGTCGCGCATCGCGGTCAGCGGCTCGAACAGCGCCTTGATCCGCCGCTCGATCCAGTGCGTGAGGCGGCGCGTCACCTTGTCGGCGATGGCGGGGTCGGCGCCCTCGTCCACGAAGGCGCGCACCGAAGGGCTGAGCGGGTCGGACCCCGGCTCCAGCCTGCCTACCGCGTCAGTCCCCCACATCAGCCCGCCCTGATCGGTCACGTCGATCTCGGTGTCGGGGGCGTTGTAGAACTTGTCGGCGCGCGCGCCGAGATGCGCCTGCAACGCCTGCTGCGACGCGGCCTTCAGCGTTTTCAGTTCGATCGCGCCCGCCTCGGGGTCGGGCCGGAAGCGAAAGCCCTCCAGACGCCCCACGGCATGGCCTTCGACGATCACCTCGCCCGTGTCGCTCACTTCGGCCACGAGCCTCTCCTTCTGCTTCAGGCGCTGCATCAGCACGCTGGTGCGCCGGTCCACGAATCGCTGGGTCAGCCGGGCGTGGAGCGCGTCGGACAGACGGTCCTCCACCGCGCGCGTCCGCTCCCGCCAGCCGCCCGGATCGTCCAGCCATCGCCCGCGATTGGCGACGTAGGCCCAGGTGCGGACATGCGCAAGGCGCTTGGACAGCGCGTCGATGTCTCCGTCGGTCCGGTCGAGCCGCGCAACCTGCCCGTCGATCCAGTCGGAGGGTATAACGCCCGCGTCGCTCAGCAGGAACCGATAAATGCGCTCCAGCAGCGCGGCGTGGTCGGCG
>CAZRFB010000339.1:0-2129 GCA_964599185.1 uncultured Rhodobacterales bacterium
CTCGCGCGACAAGGTCAAGGTCACGGCGCACGAGGAAAAGCTGCACATCGTCGATGAAAAGGCGGCGATCCAGCGCCACGCCTGCAAGGAATGCGGCGCGCACATGTTCGGCCGCATCGAAAACAAGGACCATCCGTTCTATGGCCTCGACTTCGTGCACACCGAATTGTCGGATCAATCCGGCTGGTCGGCGCCCGAGTTCGCGGCTTTCGTGTCGTCGGTGATCGAGGGCGGCGGCTACAAGCCCGACCAGATGGACAAGGTCCGCGCGCGGCTCAAGGAGCTGGGGCTGGAGCCCTACGACGCGCTGTCCCCACCGCTGATGGACGCCATCGCGACGCACACCGCCAAGGCGAAGGGCGTGCTGAAGTAACGTTCGCGCCTGCGCGGCGGGGCGGCTCCGGGCGGTGCGGCTCTGGGCGGGGCGGCTCTGGACGCCCCGCCCTCACCCCGACCCTCTCCCGCCCCGGCGGGAGAGGGGGCGATATCGGCTAGGCCGCGCTCCGCCCCGCGCGCCCCAGCCGTTGGGTTAAGTGGCGCCTCACTGGCCGCGTCAGGACCTTACGGAAATGTTTCTGAAGGGAGCGTTGAACGTTAGCGACAACGGAGGCATGCATGCTCCGACATAATTTCTTCGTCAGGGTTTGTCCTCGTCAAGACCGACGTCCGACAGGCGCTCGGGAAAATCCGCCCTCGCATGGATGAAATCGACGATGATCACGACGTCCGGACCCTCGGTGAAGACGACGAAATGCCCGCCGCACCGGGAAAAGCGGAGCCGCAGGTCGAGCGTCGCATCGAAGAGGTCGCGACAGGATCGTGAAGGCGCCATTCCAGCCGCGATCGCGTCGCATCGCTCGATCAGATCCGCCTCATAGGCGTCGGCCTGCCTCTCTCCGAAGTTCCGAACCGTCCATCGTGCGATTTCGACGAGGGTGCTTTGCGCCTGGCGCGTCAAGCGCCAGGGACGGCCCGTCATCCGCCCTGTCGCGCAAGGACAAAGGCGCGCCGGATCGCCTCGGCGCCGCTTCCGGGGGCGAGTTGGCCCTCATCCGCCTCGGCGAGGCCGCGCGAGAGCCGGACGCGAAGCGCAGCAAGCATCGCCTCATCAGCTTCAAGCAGTCTAAGCCCCGCGCGCAACGCCTCAGAGGCGTTCTGGTATCTGCCGGACGCCACTAGCCCGTCCACAAACGCCGACTGGTGATCCGTCAGAACAAGGTTTCTTGTCGGCACCCGCGCCTCCATCGCTACATTGGCATAATATGCCATTTCAGCCGGTCTGGCAAGCGCCACTCTTGCGAACGGCTGGCCCGCGCGCCCCCTCTCCCTCTCGGGAGAGAGGGCCGGGGCGAGGCGGCTCACCGTCCGCGCCGCGCCTTGCCGCCGCGCATCCCGGGGCGGCCTGCGGTGGAGCGGCCCTTGGCCTTGACCGCCGCCTCCGACGCCTCCTCCACCGCCGATTGCCGCGCCATCGGGTCGTCGGAGACCGCCAGCTCCACCGCCTCCAGCCGCTTCACCTCGTCGCGCAGCCGGGCGGCCTCCTCGAACTCCAGGTTCTCCGCCGCCTTGATCATCTGCTTGCGCAGGCCCTCCAGATGCGCGGCGAGGTTGGCGCCCACCTTCGCCCCGGCGTCGATCTTCGGGGTGACGTGGTCGCGCTCCCACACGCTGTCGAGGATGTCGCCGATAGTGCTGCGGATGCTCTGCGGCGTGATGCCGTGCGCCTCGTTATAGGCGGTCTGGCGCGCGCGGCGCCGGTCGGTCTCGCGCATCGCGCGCTCCATCGAGCCGGTGATGCGGTCGGCGTACATGATCACCCGCCCGTCCACGTTGCGCGCCGCCCGCCCGATGGTCTGGATCAGCGAGGTCTCCGAGCGCAGGAACCCCTCCTTGTCGGCGTCGAGAATCGCCACCAGCGCGCATTCGGGAATATCCAGCCCCTCGCGCAGCAGGTTGATGCCCACCAGCACGTCGAAAGCGCCCAGCCGCAGGTCGCGCAGAATCTCGATGCGTTCGATGGTGTCGATGTCGGAGTGCATGTAGCGCACCCGAACCCCCTGTTCGTGCAGGTATTCCGTAAGGTCCTCCGCCATCCGCTTGGTCAGCACCGTGACCAGCGCGCGATAGCC
>CAZRFB010000340.1:0-9671 GCA_964599185.1 uncultured Rhodobacterales bacterium
GAGCTTTGGCATCCGGCATTTCTCGCCTGCGGTGTCGGCGTTCCTGTGCGCCTATCCGGAGGTCTCGGCGCGGGTGTCGCTGGACGATCGCTTCGTCGAGCTGGTGGCGGAGGGCTTCGACCTTGCGGTGCGCATCGGCGCCCTGCCCGACAGCACGCTGATGGCGAAGAAACTGGCGGAGACGGCGATGCTGATCGTCGCTTCGCCCGCCTATCTGGCGCGGCGCGGCGCGCCCGACTGCATCGACGCGCTGGCCGAGCACGACCTGCTGCACTACGCCAACCTGTCCTCCGGCGCCGCGTGGCGCCTGCGCGGCGCGAACGGCGAGGAGCGGATGGTGCGCGCGCAGGGGCGGCTGACGGTGAACAACGGCGACGCGCTGTTGCAGGCGGCGGCGCAGGGCCTCGGGATCGCGCTGACGCCCGCCTTCATCGCCGCCGACGCTCTGCGCGCGGGCGCGGTGGTGGAGGTGCTGACCAAGGCCCGCCCGGCGCCGCTGGGGGTGTGGGCGATCTATCCCGGCGGGCGATTCCCGCAGCCCAAGCTGCGCGCCTTCATCGACTTCATGGCCGACCGGTTCAAGGACAGCGGCCCGGACTGGTGAGAAGCGGGGCGATGACGCGCGCGCCATAAAAAAGACCCGGGCGCGAAGCCCGGGCCAAAGTTCCGGCGCGTCGCCACGGCGCGCCGGGGGGAGGAACGGTCGCGGCGTCAGGCGAATTGCGAGCCCTTGCCGAACTCGGGATAGGCCTCAAGGCCCAGCTCGGCGCTGTCGAGACCCGCCGTCTCATCCTCGGCGGAGGCGCGGATGCCCATGGTCGCGTTGAGGATCAGCCAGGTGACGAGGCTGGTCACGATCACGAAGCCGCCGATCACCACGATCCCGAACAGCTGGCCGCCCAGCGAGGCGTCGCCGTTCGACAGCACCACCGCCAGCGTGCCCCAGATCCCGGCGCACAGATGCACGGGGATCGCGCCCACCACGTCGTCGATCTTGAGCTTGTCGAGCAGCGGCACCACGAACACCACCAGCACGCCGCCGATGCCGCCGATAATCAGCGCCAGCCCCAGCGAGGGCTGAAGCGGCTCGGCGGTGATCGACACAAGGCCCGCCAGCGCGCCGTTCAGCACCATGGTGAGATCGACCTTGCCATACAGAAGCTGCGTCGTGATCAGCGCGGCGATGGCGCCGCCGGCGGCGGCGATGTTGGTGTTGGCGAAGATGCGCGCCACGTCGGCCACGTCGCCGATGGTGCCCATCGCCAGCTGGGAGGCGCCGTTGAAGCCGAACCAGCCCAGCCACAGGATGAACGTGCCCAGCGTCGCCAGCGTCAGGTTCGAGCCGGGCATCGGGTTGACGCCGCCCTCACGGCGATACTTGCCCAGGCGCGGCCCGAGGATCAGCGCGCCGGTCAGCGCCGCCCAGCCGCCCACCGAGTGCACCAGCGTCGAGCCGGCGAAATCCTGGAACGCGGCGCCAAAGGTGGTCATCATGAAGCCGTCCTCGGCGTCGCTGCCCAGGAACCCGCCGCCCCACTTCCACGAGCCCTGGATCGGGTAGATCAGCGCGGTGAGGACCACGGTGAACGCCAGGAAAGGCCACAGCTTGATGCGCTCGGCCAGCGTGCCCGAGACGATCGAGGCGGTGGTGGCGCAGAACATCAGCTGAAAGAAAAAGTCCGACGCCGTCGCGGCGTAATCGAGCGCGTCAACCGCGTCCGCGCCCACGCCCGCAGGCTCCATCGCCGCAAACATGTTGAAGGCGAACACGCCGTCGATGATCCAGGCGTCGCCGGGATACATCACCTGATAGCCGCAGATATAGTAAAGAACGCCCGCGATCGAGAACAAAGCGATGTTCTTGGTGCACTGCATCGCGACGTTCTTGGTGCGCACAAGGCCCGCTTCGAGCATGGCGAAACCGGCGGCCATCCACATCACCAGAAAACCGCCGATCAGGAACAGCAGCGTGTTCAGGATGAAAACGACGTGGGTCGAGGCCTCGGCGGGGACGGCGGCGGCGACCGCCTCGGCGACCGCAGGCTCTTGCGCCACGGCGGGCGCGGCGGCGAGGACCGCTGTCGCCGCAAGGGCGACGAGAGGGGCGAACATCTTCATCTCATTCCTCTTGATGACTGCAATAACCGGCTCAGAGCGCATCTTCGCCCCTTTCATCGGTGCGCACGCGCACGGCCTGCTCCAGATTCAGCACGAACACCTTGCCGTCGCCGATCTTGCCGGTTCGGGCGGTGGCGGCGATGGTCTCGACGATCTTCTCGACCTGTTCTGTGGGGGCTGCGATCTCGAGCTTGATCTTTGGGACGAAGTTCACGACGTATTCGGCGCCGCGATAGATTTCGGTATGACCGCTCTGGCGCCCGTATCCCTTGACCTCGGACACCATCAGGCCCTGCACCCCGATGCTCGTCAGCGCCTCGCGCACCTCCTCCAGCTTGAACGGTTTGATCACGGCGATGATCAGCTTCATGTCGTTTCCCTCGCCAGCGCGGACAGACCGCCGCTTCCTTGCGAACAAGATGATGCAAAGCGCGTGCCACTTCCCGAGATGCATTTTAACACGCTGTTTTTAATACATAAAAATTTTTCCGCCGCTCCCCTGCCTTCTGGGGAAGCCGCAAAGATGCTGATAAATCAGGCATTGCCTGTTTTTCCAGCAGTGATCAGCGCGCCCGCCGCGCCCGCCGCACGCAGCCTTGACGGCGCAACGCCCGGCGTGACAGCGTTTTTCGATGGAAGCGCAACTATCCGTCAAAGACCTCCGCAAGCGATTCGGCGCCGTCGATGTGCTGCGCGGCATTTCGCTTGAGGCCAATCGCGGCGACGTGATCGCGCTGATCGGCGCCTCCGGATCGGGCAAATCCACGCTGTTGCGCTGCATCAACCTGCTGGAGACGCCGGACGCAGGCGACATCTCGGTGGGCGGCGAGCACATCACCATGACCGAAGGCCGCAAGGGCCGCGCCGCCTCCGACCCCGAGGCGCTGCGCCGCATCCGGGCGAAACTCGGCTTCGTGTTCCAGAGCTTCAACCTCTGGTCGCACATGACGGTGCTGGAGAACATCGTCGAGGCGCCGATCCATGTGCTGGGCGTCCCGCGCGCCGAGGCCGAGGCCCGCGCGCTCAAGCTGCTCGCGCGTGTCGGCCTGCCCGACCGGGGCGGCGCCTACCCGATCCAGCTCTCCGGCGGCCAGCAGCAGCGCATCGCCATCGCCCGCGCGCTGGCGATGGAGCCCGACGTGATGCTGTTCGACGAGCCGACCTCCGCGCTCGACCCCGAACTGGTGGGCGAGGTGCTGGCGGTGATCCGCTCGCTGGCCGACGAGGGGCGCACCATGCTGCTGGTCACCCACGAGATGGGCTTTTGCCGCGAGGTCGCCAGCCGCGTCGTGTTCCTGCATCAGGGCCAGATCGAGGAGGAAGGCCCGCCCGACACGCTGTTCGGCGCGCCGAAATCGGAGCGGCTGAAGCAATTTCTCTCCCGCGTGCGCGACTAGGCTGGACGAGGCCGCCGCGATGCGCTCACCATGCCATTCTCAGCGCCCGGTTTCACGAGGCGCGACCCAACAGCCGAGGAGCACCACCATGAAACGCATCGCCCTTGCGGCCGCGCTCGCCGCCTTCGCCCTGCCCGCCGCCGCGCAGGACCTGAAGATCTGCGTCGAAGGCGCCTATCCCCCGTTCAGCCAGGTCACCAACGCCGGCGCGCTGGAGGGCTTCGACATCGACATCGCCAACGCGCTTTGCGCCGAGATGGGCAAGACCTGCGAGATGGTGCAGACCGAGTGGGACGCGATCATCCCCGCGCTGGAGGGCGGCAAGTGCGACGCCATCGTGGCGTCGATGTCGATCACGCCGGAGCGGATGCAGCGCATCGACTTCTCCGCCAAGTATTACCAGACCCCGGCCAGGTTCGCCGCCGCCGAGGGCGTGGACTGGAAGGATGACGACGCCGGCATGGCGGGCAAGACCGTCTGCGTGCAGCGCGGCTCGATCCATCAGGGCTATATGGAGGGGGTGTTTCCCTCCGCGAGCCTGGTTCTCTATCCCACTCAGGACGAGACCTATCTCGACCTCACTTCCGGGCGCTGCGACGCGATCATGGCCGACAGCATCGCCATCCAGGACGGCTTTCTGAACACGCCCGACGGCAAGGGCTACGCCTTCTTCGGCGGCGACCACGCCGTGCCGCAGTATCATGGAAACGGCGCCGGGATCGGCGTGCGCAAAAGCGACCCGGAACTGCGCGACGCGCTGAGCGCCGCGATCGCCGCGATCCGCGCCAGCGGCGCCTACTCGACCATCAACGACAAATACTTCCCGTTCGACATCTACGGCGACTGAGCGGAAAGGGCGCGCCGCGATGAACAGCCTTGTCGGCGCGGCGCCCCTGCTGTTGCAGGGATTGTGGGTGACGCTGTCGGTCGCGGTGCTGGCGCTTTTGCTGGCCACCGCGCTCGGCGCGCTCAGCGCCGCCGCAAAGCTCGGCGGCGGGCCTGTGGCGCGCGGCGCAGCGGCGGCCTACAGCACAATCGTGCGCGGCATTCCCGACCTCGTGACCATGCTGATCGTCTATTTCGCCGGTCAGCGCCTGATCAACGGCGTCGCGGAAAGCGTGGGGCTGGAGGGCGTCGAGGTGTCGCTCTACGGCGCCGGCGTGCTGTCGATCGGCTTCATCTACGGCGCCTACATGACCGAGACGTTCCGCGGCGCCTATCTCGCCATCCCGCGCGGCCAGCTTGAGGCCGCGACCGCGCTGGGCCTGTCGCGCCGCCGCACGCTGACCCGCATCATCATCCCGCAGCTGATGCGCTTCGCCCTGCCCGGCTACGCCAACGTCTGGCAGGTGCTGGTGAAATCGACCGCCGTGGTCTCGGTGATCGGGCTGGCCGATCTGGTGGGGCTGGCGCTTAAGATCGGGCGGCGGGAGCGCGATCCCTTCACCTACCTGATCGTGGTGCTGGTCGCCTATCTGCTGATCACCTCCGTCTCGGGCTGGCTGTTCCAGCGCGCCGAGCGGCGTCTGGCGCGGGGGACGTGATGGAGGCGTTCTGCGCCGCCGCCGCCGCCGCCTCGCAGGCGGGCGCGCCTTGGGCGTTCAACCCTTGTCTGGTGATCGACGAGGGGCCGCGCTGGGCGACCGGCGTCGGCATCACCGTGGCGCTGACCGCGCTGGCGCTGGTGCTGGGGTTCATGGTGGCGCTGCCGCTGGCGTTCATCCGCACCCAGCGCCACCGCGTGTTCGACCCGCTGGTGCGCGGCTATGTCTATGTGTTCCGCGGCTCGCCGCTGCTGGTGCAGCTTTTCCTGATCTATTACGGGCTGGCGCAGTTCGGCTTTGTGCGCGACAGCTTTCTGTGGCCGTTCCTGCGCGACGCCTGGTGGTGCGCGCTGCTAGCCTTCACGCTGAACTCCGCCGCCTACCAGACCGAGATCCTGCGCGGCGCGCTGGAGGCGACGCCCAAGGGCGACCGCGAGGCCGCCGTGGCGCTGGGCATGTCGCCATGGCTGGCGGCGCGGCGCATCCTGATCCCCGCCGCGCTGCGCCGGGCGCTGCCGCAGATGGGCAACGAGGCGGTGTTCATGCTGCACGGCACCGCCATCGCCAGCGTGATCACCATCCAGGACATTCTCGGCGTCGGCCGGATGATCAACGGGCGGTATTACGTCGTCTATGAGGGGCTGTTGTCGGCCGCCGCGCTCTACATGGCGCTGACCGGGCTGGTGGTGCTGGCGGTGCGCGCGCTGGAGAAGCGCTATCTGCGCCACCTGTATCGCTAGGGACACACACGCGGCAGGCGTCCGCCACCCCGGCCGCCAACTCCACATTTACGCCATGCTGCGCTATGATGCGACGCGAAGCGCCCCGAAATGAGAGGCGCGACGAGGTCGTGCAGTGACGAAACCGAACAAATCCGCGCCGAAGCCTGCGGCACGGCGCAGCGACGGCGCGGCGCGAAAGCCGAGGTCCGGCTCCAAACCCGGCCCCGGCTGGATCGACCGCGCGATCCGCGCGGCGGTGCTGTGGCTCTTGCGCATGGGGCTGCGCGTCGCCGCGGTGTTCGCGGTCATCCTCGCGGGCGCGGTCGCTGTGATGTATCAGAGCCTGCCTCCGGCGGCGTCGCTGATCGACGGGCGGGAGCGCGGCTCGGTCACGCTGCTCGACCGGCGCGGCGACGTGTTCGCCTGGCGCGGCGACCAGTTCGGCGGCGAGGTGCGCGTCGGCGATGTCTCGCCGCACCTGATCCACGCGATCCTGTCGGCGGAGGACCGCCGCTTCTACCGCCATTACGGCGTCGATCCGCGCGGCCTGATCCGCGCGGCGATGGTGAATTTTCGCGCAGGCGGCGTGGTGCAGGGCGGCTCGACGCTGACGCAGCAGGTCGCCAAGAACGTGTTCCTCACCGAGGAGCGGTCGATCGAGCGCAAGCTCAAGGAAGTGCCGATGGCGCTGGCCATGGAGATCAAATACGGCAAGGACGACATTCTCGCGCTGTATCTCAACCGGGTCTATCTGGGCGCGGGCGCCTATGGCTTCGAAGCGGCGTCGCGGCGCTATTTCGGCAAGGCGGCGCAGTTTCTCGACCCCGCCGAGGCGGCGATGCTGGCGGGATTGCTCAAGGCGCCGTCGCGGCTGGCGCCCACCGCCGACATCGCCGGCGCGCAGGCGCGCGCTGCGCTGGTGATCGGCGCCATGCGCGAGGAGGGCTATCTGACCGAGGCTGAGGCGCGCCGCGCGCGCGCCAGCCCCGCGCAGCTTTCCCGCGCGGCGGCGGCGCGGGCGGGCGGGCATTTCGCCGACTGGGCGATGGAGACCGGCCCCGACTATCTCACCGACGCCACCACCGAAGACGTGGTGATCCGCACCACCTTCGACCCCGCCGCGCAGGCCGCCGCCGAAGCCGCGATGCGCGCGGTGTTCGACGGCAAGGTGCGCCCCGGCTCGCGCGCCGAAGCGGCGATCGTGGTGATGACCCCCGACGGCGCCGTGCGCGCCATCGTCGGCGGGCGCGACGGCGCCGCCGGGCGCTTCAACCGCGCGACGCAGGCCAGGCGCCAGACCGGCTCGGCCTTCAAGCCCATCGTCTATGCGGCGGCCATCGAGCGCGGCGCCGCGCCCGACGACGTGGTGATGGATGCGCCGCTGACCATCGGCAAGTGGTCGCCGCAGAACTATGGCGGCGGCTACGCCGGGCCGGTCACGCTGACGCAAGGGCTCGCCCGCTCGATCAACACCGTCGCGGTGCGCGTGTCGGAGCGCGCCGGGCGCGCCAACGTGCGCAAGGTGGCGCGCAAGCTGGGGATTTCCTCGCCGCTGGCCGAAGGCCCGGCGCTGGCGCTGGGGGTGTCGGAGGCCAGCCTGATCGAGATGACCGGCGCCTACGCCGCCTTCGCCTCGGGCGGCTTCGACGCCCGCCCCTGGGCGATCCGCGAGGTGCGGGTGCGCGGCGACAAGGACGCGCTGATGACCGGCGGACAAGGCCCGCGCCGCCGCGTGCTCGACGCGCGGGTGGCGGGGCTGGTCACCGGGATGATGGCGGAGGTGGTGCGCTCGGGCACCGGAACCCGCGCTCAGCTTGGCGCGCGGCCGCTGGCGGGCAAGACCGGCACCACGCAGGCCGCGCGCGACGCCTGGTTCGTCGGCTTCAGCGCGCAGTATGTGGTCGGCGTCTGGATGGGCAACGATGACAACTCCCCCCTGCGCGGCGTCACCGGCGGCGGCCTGCCCGCCGAGATCTGGCGCGAGACCATGGCGCGGCTGCATCAGGGCCTGCCCGACAAGCCGCTGCCCGCGCTGCGCCCGGCGCCGCGCGCGCCCGCCATCGCCGCCGCGCGCGGCGTGACGGTGGCGGCGGCGGAGGACGACGAAAGCTTTCTCGGCGGCATCCTGTCGGACGTGCTGCGCAGGCTGGGCGCCAACTGAGCAGGCTCAGAGCCGCAGGTTGACGCCCTCCACCCGCCACGCCTGCGCGCCCGCCAGCCAGTCGAGCCGCGTGACCGACAGCGGATCGAGCCGGAACGCCAGCGCCTGCCGCGCGCTGAGGCCCGCCGCGCGCGCCAGCGCGGCGTGGATCGCGCCTGCGTGCGCCACCGCCACGATCGCGCCCTCAGCGCCGTTCAGCCGCTCGATCACGGCGCCTATGCGCGCCGCCAGATCGTCGAATCCCTCGCCGCCGGTGGCGCGCGCCGGGCCGGGATTGGCCCAGAACGCGGCGTAGTCGTCCGGGTGGCGCGCGGCGATCGCATCGAACGCCAGCCCCTCCCAGGCGCCGAAGTTGAGTTCGCGCAAGTCCGGCTCGTCGGCCAGACGCGGGCGCCCCTGCGCCAGCCGGTCGGCGGTCAGCCGCGCGCGCGCCAGATCGGACGAGACCACCGGCGCCTGCGGCAGCGCGCCCGCCAGCCGCGCCAGCGCCGCCGCGTCGCTCAGGTCCGGCGCGATGTCGGTCCAGCCGATGGCGGCGCGGGCGTGGGTAGGGGCGTGGCGCACCCACCACCACTTCATCGCGCGTCCTTCAGCACGACCGGCAGGCCTGCGACCACCAGCAGCGCCAGATCGGCCAGCGCGGCGACCTGCTGGTTGAGCCGCCCCTGCGCGTCGCGAAACCGCCGTCCCAGCGGCGTATCGGGCACGACGCCGAAGCCCACCTCGTTCGACACCACCACCACCGGCGCGCGCATCGCCGACAACGCGGCGCACAACGCCGCGCTCTCCGCAGCCACGTCCGCCCCCGCCAGCATCCGGTTCGACAGCCACAGCGTCAGGCAATCGACCAGCACAACCCGGCCGGCGCCATCGGCGCGCGCCAGCGCCCCGGCCAGATCGTGCGGCGCCTCCACCGTCTCCCAGCCCGCGCCCCGGTCGCCGCGGTGGCGGGCGATGCGGTCGGCCATCTCGGCGTCGAACGCCTGCGCCGTGGCGATATAGACCCGCGCCAGCCCGGTCTGGCGCGCCAGCCGCTCGGCCAGCGCGCTTTTTCCACAGCGCGCGCCGCCGGTGACAAACGCACAGACGAAGGCGCGGCTTTCGAAACAATCTGTTTTCTGCATCGGGCGGTGATCCGTCCTTGGTCGCGGAGCGTAACCGCACTCAGAACAGGCCGAACGGCCCTTGTGCAACAGGGAAGAGGCTCGCATGTCTGAAGGAATGACCCGAACCGTCGGCTCGGTGGCGCACCGCGCCATGTCGGCGGAGCTGCTCGACGCGGAAACCGAGGTTGCGCTGGCCCGCGCCTGGCGCGACCACGGCGACGAGGCCGCGCTGCACCGGCTGGTGACGGCCTACATGCGGCTCGCAATCTCGATGGCCGCCAAGTATCGCCGCTACGGCGCCTCGATGAACGACCTGATTCAGGAGGCCGGCGTCGGCCTGATGAAGGCGGCGTCCAAGTTCGACCCCGACCGCGGCGTGCGCTTCTCCACCTACGCGGTGTGGTGGATCAAGGCGTCGATCCAGGACTATGTCATGCGCAACTGGTCAATGGTGCGCACCGGCAGCACGTCGTCGCAGAAATCCCTGTTTTTCAACATGCGCCGTGTCCGCGCCAGGCTTGAGGCGGAGGCCGCATCAGAAGGCATGGATCTCGACAGGTATTAGCTTCGCGAGACGGTGGCCACCGAGATCGGCGTATCGCTGAAAGACGTGGAAATGATGG
>CAZRFB010000341.1:0-1790 GCA_964599185.1 uncultured Rhodobacterales bacterium
GACCCCCTCTCCCCCATGGGGGGAGAGGGAGCGCGAGTTGCGTGGACGGCGCGGTATGGGGTCGGCGGTGATGGCGACGGCTGGCGCTTGCCGCGCGCTTTGCGCGGTGGGGCGGGTTGTCGGCGGCCCCCTCACTCCGACCCTCTCGCCTGCGGGGGGAGAGGGTGCGCGCGGGACGTGGACGGCGCGATATGGCGGGCGGCGGCGGTGACGGCGGGCGGGCGGCATGGGCTGTTGCTGGCGGGCCTTGCGGCTGTCACCGCGGCGCTGTTTGGCGCCTCGCTGCTGGTCGGTCCGGCGGGCTATGGGCCGGGCGAGGCGCTGGCGGCGCTGTGGCGCGGCGAGGGGCAGGCGGCGACGCTGGTGATGCGCGAGATCCGGCTGCCGCGCGCGATTCTGGGGCTGATGATCGGCGCGACGCTGGGCGTCTCGGGCGCCGCGTTGCAGGGCTATCTGCGCAACCCGCTGGCCGAGCCGGGGCTGATCGGCGTGTCGGCCTCGGCCTCGCTCGGCGCGGTGGTGGCGATCCATACCGGGCTGGCGGCGGCGTTCGCGCTGGCGCTGCCGCTGATGGCGCTGGGCGGCGCGCTGGTCGCGGTGGCGGCGGTGCAGGCGATGGCGGGCGGGCAAGGCGTGGGTGGATCGGGCGCCGGCGCGCGCGGCGGCGGCGCGCTGACGCTGATCCTGGCCGGCGTGGCGGTGACGGCGCTGGCGGGCGCGCTCACCGCGCTGGCGCTGAACTTCTCGCCCAACCCGTTCGCGGCGCTGGAGATCGTGTTCTGGATGCTTGGCTCGCTGGCAGACCGCTCGATGCTGCACGTCCAGCTTGCGGCGCCGTTCATGCTGGCGGGGTGGCTGATGCTGGCGCGGCTGGGCCGGGCGCTGGACGCGCTGACGCTGGGCGAGGACTCCGCCGCTTCGCTGGGGGTGAACCTCGCGCGCACGCGCTGGCTGGCGGTGCTGGGGGTGGCGACCGGGGTGGGGGCGGCGACCGCCGTGGCCGGGGCGATCGGCTTTGTCGGGCTGGTCGTGCCGCATATTCTGCGCCCGCTGGTGGGCGCGCAGCCGTCGCGGCTGATGCTGGCCTCGGGTCTGGGCGGCGCCGCGCTGCTGCTGGCGGCGGATGTGGTGGTGCGGCTGATCTCGCCGCACGACGACCTGAAGCTGGGCGTGCTGACCGCGCTGATCGGCGCGCCGTTCTTCCTGTGGCTGATCGCGCGGACGCGGCGGGGCCTGTCATGAGCCTGCTGGCGCTGCAAGATGTGCGCGCGACGCTGGGCGGCGCCGAGGCGCTGCGCGGCGTCTCGCTCAGCGTCGCGCCCGGCGAGGTGGTGGGGCTGATCGGCCCGAACGGCGCCGGCAAATCGACGCTGCTGCGCGCCGCGCTGGGGCTGATCGACGCGACCGGCGCCCGGATGCTCGGCGGCGACCCGCTGGAGCGGCTGTCGCCGCGCGACCGCGCCCTGCGCGCCGCCTTTCTGCCGCAGGAGCGCGAAATCGGCTGGCCGCTCAGCGTCGCGGCGCTGGTGGCGCTGGGCCGCGCGCCGCATCGCGCGGGGCTCGCGCCGCTGCGCGCGGCGGATCATGCGGCGGTGGCCGACGCCATGGCGCGCATGGACGTGGCGCGCTTCGCCGACCGCCCGGCGACCCAGCTTTCGGGCGGCGAGCGGGCGCGGGCGCTGATGGCGCGCGCGCTGGCGCAGGGCGCGCCGCTGCTCATGGCCGACGAGCCTGCGGCGGGGCTGGACCCCGCGCATCAGATCGCGCTGATGGCGACGTTCCGCGCGCTG
>CAZRFB010000342.1:0-3524 GCA_964599185.1 uncultured Rhodobacterales bacterium
CACCCGCGACGACGCAAGCTGGGCGGTGGCGTTCTTCGACAAGTTCTCGGGCCGCGAGCCGGACTGGGACGCGCCGGAGCTGTTCTTCTCGCGCCGCCGCCAGCGCGCGGCGCTCGCCGCAGCGGATCAGGGGGCGGCGGATCAGGGCGCGGCGGAGCAGGGGCGGCGCATCGGGGCCTGAGGCGCGCCGCCGTCACGGCCTGCGGAACTGGCGCGCCTCGTCGAACAGCGCCTCCAGCGCGGTCATGCGCGCCCGGGTCTCGCGCCAGTCCAGCGCCTGCGCGGCGGCGATCAGGCTCTCCAGCACGCACAGCGGCGCCACCGCGCTGTCCCAGGCCGAGGGCGCCTCGATGCGCAGGCTGAACACATGCGCGGCGTGGCGCGCGGCGGGCGAACGCCAGGGGTCGGTGAACAGCACGACGGTCACGCCGCGCGCGGCGGCCATGGCGGCGAGACGCTCGATCATGGGCGCATAGCGGCGGATGTCGAACAGCACCAGCGCGTCGCCTTCGGCCATGTTCAGCACATGCTGCGGCCAGGCGTCGGCGTTGGGGGGGAGCAGCGTCACGCCAGGGCGGATCACCTGAAGATGGCTGAACAGATACTGCGCCAGCGCCCCGGTGATCCGCCCGCCCGCGACATGCGCGCCGCGCGCCCTATCGGCCAGCAGCGCCGCCACCGCGTCGAATGTCGCCGGATCGATCCGCCGCAGCGACTGGCGCAGGTTGTCCGCCGCCGCCTCGGCGAAGCGGTTGAGGATGTGGCTCTCCGGGGCCGGCGCCCAGCGCTCCTGCCGCGCCACGGGGTCGGCCAGCGCGGCCTTGAGCTCGCCGCGCAGCGCGCTCTGCAAGGCGCCATAGCCGTCATAGCCCAGCTTGCGCGCCATCCGCGCCACCGTGGGGGTCGAGACGCCCGCAGCCTCCGCCAGCGCGGTGATGCTGCCCAAGCCCGAGACGGGATAGTTGCGCAGCATCGCGTCAGCCAGCTTGCGCTCGGCGCCGGTCAGCGCCGCCCCCTGGGCGCGGAGGCGTTCGGCCAGCGTCTCCGACCGCTGCTCATCCATTGCGCGCATCACTCCCGCCGCCGCCGCTCTGACGAGCATACGACACCGGGGGCCTTGCGTGAAACAATCTCTTCAGTTTCGCGCTTGACGGAATCGCGCCGCCTGCCGACAGTCCGGAGAGGGAGTGGCGCGGGGGCGATGGCGGTGCGCAGTCAGACAAATTCGGCGCGCGGCTGATGCCGAAGGTCGTGCAGGGCTATGTCCGTTGGGTCGATGCGGTGAACCGCCTGGTCGGGCGCTGCGCCATGTATCTCGTGTTCGTGATGATGGCGATCCTGTTCTATTCCACCATCAGCAAGCAGTTCACCCTGCCCGCGCTGTGGACGCTGGACATGGCGCAGTTCGTGATGGTCGCCTACTACCTGCTGGGCGGCGGCTATTCGATGCAGCTTGGCGGCCATGTGCGCATGGACCTGCTCTATGGCGGCTGGAGCGACCGGCGCAAGGCGTGGTTTGACGCCTTCACGGTGCTGCTGCTGATCTTCTACCTTGGCGTGCTGCTCTATGGCGGCGTGTCGAGCAGCGTCTATGCGCTGGAGACCGGAGAGCGCAGCTTCTCCGCCTGGCGGCCCTACATGGCGCCGATCAAGGTGATCGCGACGTTCGGCATCTTCATGATGCTGTTGCAGGCCGTCGCCGAATTCTTCCGCGACATCGCGCGCCTGCGCGGCGAGGAGCTGGCATGAGCTATGAGCTGATCGCGCTGCTGATGTTCGCGTCGATGATGCTGATGCTGATGACCGGCCAGCGCGTGTTCGGCGCCATCGGCGCGGTGGCGGTGATCGCGGCGCTGTCGCTGTGGGGCGACGGCGGGGTGGAGCTGGCGTTCGCCTCCGCCATGAAGCTGATGAAATGGTATCCGCTGCTGACGCTGCCGCTGTTCATCTACATGGGCTACATGCTGTCCGAAAGCGGCATCGCCGATGACCTCTACCGGATGTTTCACGTCTGGTCGGGGGGCCTGCGCGGCGGGCTGGCGGTGGGCACCATCGGGCTGATGGTGGTGATCTCGGCGATGAACGGCCTCAGCGTGGCGGGCATGGCGATCGGCGCCTCGATCGCGCTGCCCGAGCTTTTGCGGCGCGGCTACGACAAGATCATGGTGACCGGCGTCATCCAGGCGGGCAGTTCGCTGGGGATTCTGGTGCCGCCCAGCGTGGTGCTGGTGCTCTACGGCATGATCGCGCGCCAGCCGGTGGGGCAGTTGTGGCTGGCGGGGGTGTTTCCGGGGCTGATGATGGCCGGGCTGTTCGTGCTCTACGTCCTGATCCGCTGCCGCCTGCAGCCCTCGCTGGCGCCGATCCTGTCGGACGAGGATCGCGCGCTGCCGATGCGCGAGAAGCTGCGGCTGTTGCGCGCGGGCGTCGTGCCGCTGCTGATCTTCTTCTCGATGACCGGCCTGTTCCTGATGGGCGTCACCTCGCTGGTGGAGAGCAGCGCGGTGGGCGCGCTGGCGGCGACGCTGGCGGCGCTGCTAAAGCGGCGGCTCAGCGCGCAGGTGCTGGAGGAGACGCTGCGCAAGACGCTGGCGATCAGCTGCATGTTCATGTGGATCATCCTCGCCGCGCTGTGCTTTGGCGCGGTGTTCGACGGCCTGGGCGCGGTGCGCGCCATCGAGGGGTTCTTCGTCGGCAAGCTGGGCCTCGGGCCGTGGGAGATCCTGATCCTGATGCAGCTGTCGTTTCTGCTGATGGGCACGTTTCTCGACGACACCGCGATGCTGGTGATCGTGGCGCCGCTCTATGTGCCGCTGGTGGGGCTGCTGGGGTTCGACCTGATCTGGTATGGCATCCTCTACACCATCACCTCGCAGATCGCCTACATGACCCCGCCGTTCGGCTATAACCTGTTCCTGATGCGCGCGATGGCGCCGCCGGAGGTGAGCTTGCGCGACATCTATGTGTCGATCATCCCGTTCGTCGGCGTCATGCTGCTGGCGCTGGGGCTGGTGATGGTGTTCCCGCAGATCGCGTTGTGGCTTCCGAACCACGTTTACGGCAAGTGACGACCCCGCGCCTCGCGCGCCAGCAAGAACCACCGCGCGCCTCGCGCGCCAGCAAGAACCACCGGGCGCGCAAAGCCCGGGCTTTCAGCAAGGAGAAGCACGATGACTTCCAGACGCAGTTTCCTGAAGGCGGCGGGCGTCGGCGCCGCCGCCTCCACGCTCGCCGCCCCGGCGGTGCTGGCGCAGGGGCCGATCAAGTGGCGGTTGCAGACCTACGCCGGATCGACGCTGGGCCAGTTCGTCACCAAGCCGTTCGTTGACGCCTTCAACGCCGCCGCCAACGGCGAGATGGAGATCGAACTCTACTACGCCGACCAGCTGGTGCCGACCGGCGAGCTGTTCCGCGCCATGCAGCGCGGCACCATCGACGCGGTGCATTCCGACGACGACAGCATGGCGGCGCCGGTCGATATCGCGGTGTTCGGCGGCTATTTCCCGCTCGCCACCCGCCACGCG
>CAZRFB010000343.1:0-10200 GCA_964599185.1 uncultured Rhodobacterales bacterium
GCGCGCTCAAGAAACGGCTTTCCGCCATAGACCCAAGCCGCTAGAAGCGACGTGACGCGCAAGTGAGGCTGAGATGACCGACGACGTGGCCCGCAAGATCATCGCCATCATCGCCGAACAGGCCATGCTGGAGCCGCACGAAGTGGCGCGCGACGCCTCGCCCGCCGATCTGGGGCTGGACAGTCTCGGCCTGGTCGAGATCGTGTTCGCCATCGAGGAGGCGTTCAACATCTCGGTGCCGTTCAACGCCAATGAACCGAGCGCGTCGGATTTCGACATCTCGTCGGTGGACAAGATCATCGCCGCCGTGCGCCGCCTGATCGCCGAGCAGGCGTGACGCCGATGCGCCGGGTGGCGATCACCGGCCTGGGGGTCATTTCGGCGCTGGGCGCGAACCGGGCGCAGCATTTCGCGGCCCTGCGCGAAGGGCGCTGCGGCGTCGGCGAGATCGACATTCTCGACGTCGAGCGGCTGTCGGTGACCATCGGCGCCGCCGTCAAGAACTTTCGCGCCGAGGATCATTTCACCCGCTCCGAACTGGCGCTCTATGACCGCACCACGCAATTCGCCCTGCTGGCCGCGCGCGAGGCGGTCGAGAACGCCGGGCTTGAGATCGACGCGGCGCTGGGCCTGCGCGCGGGCGTGGCGATGGGCACCGCCCTGACCGGCATGGAGACCATCGACGCCAACTATCGCGCGGTGTTCCAGGAGGGCAAGAATCGCGTGCATCCCTTCGTGGTGCCGCGGCTGATGACCAACGCCGGCGCCAGCCACATCAGCATGGCGCATGGGCTGAAAGGCCCGGGCTGGACCGTGACCACCGCCTGCTCGTCCTCAAACCACGCCATCGGCCAGGCGTTCCAGATGATCCGGGGCGGCGGCGCCGACGTGATGCTGGCGGGCGGGGCCGAGGCGCCGCTGGTGTTCGGCGTCATCAAGGCGTGGGAGGGTCTGCGCGTGCTGTCGCGCGACGGCTGCCGCCCGTTCTGCGCCACCCGCAACGGCCTGGTGCAGGGCGAAGGCGCCGCCGTGCTGGTGCTGGAGGAATTCGAGCGCGCCCGCGCGCGCGGCGCGCGCATCTGGGGTGAGATCGTCGGTTTCGGCATGACCGCCGACGCCACCGACATCGTGCAGCCAAACGCCGACGGCGCCGCCCGCGCGATCCGCGCAGCGCTCGCCGACGCGCAGGTTGCGCCCGAAGATGTCGGCTATATCAACGCCCACGGCACCGCCACCGCCGCCAACGACCGCACCGAATGCGCGGCGATTCGCATGGCGTTCGGCGCGGCGGCCGACGGCGTGTCGGTGTCCTCGACCAAATCCATGCACGGCCACTGCATCGGCGGCGCGGGCGCGATCGAGATGGCGGCGGTGCTGCTGGCGCTGGACGAAGGCGTGATCGCGCCGACCATCGGCTATACGACGCCCGACCCCGACTGCGACCTGAACATCACGCCCAACACGGCGCGCGAACGGCGGGTGGACGTGGCGCTGTCCAATTCCTTCGCCTTCGGCGGCCTGAACGCGGTGCTGGCGGTGCGCCGGGTCTGACGCGACCGCCTGCGACAGGCTTGCGCGTTCAGAGCGCGCCGTACGCCTTGGTGAAGCCCGACAACGACAGCTTGCGCTGGATCGCCTTGGTCGGCTCCTGCACCGAATAGATCTGCAGCGTCGCCGCCGCGCCGCGCCGGAGACGGTCCAGCCCCTCGTTGGTCATCGCGAGTTCCGAAAAGCAGCCGTTGCCAAGGCAATACAGGAACGGCGAGCCGATGGCGTCGCCGCCGTCGATCCGCATCTCCACGCCGCGCGGCAGCACCACGCCCAGCGGCGCCACGAACACCGCGATGGCCTTGGCCTTGTCGTTGTTCTTGATCTGACGGATGGCGACGTTGATGAGCGGCGCGCCTTCGTCGTTGTTGAGAACCTGGTTCATGTAGCACGCGTTGCTGGCGCCGCAGCGCACCTCCCAATCGCCATGCTTGACCTTCACGGTCTCCTTGGGCGCCGCCTCCTGAGCGGAGACCGCGCCTGCGAGGAGCGTGGTGAGCGCGATGACGGCGGCGGCGATGGGGGTGCGGAGCAAGATGACCTCTGACCATGCAAGGGCTGGCGCGACATCGCCGCGATCAGCCGGATGTTTTCAGCGCGCGACGACCCATCCGAGCCGCCGCTTCAATAACATTCGGGAGGAGACATGTTCGCCCCCTCCCGAATGCCCGGTTTTTTGTTTCCCTGTCGGACTGGCCGAGCGATTGGGCGGAGGCTAGGCGGGCCGCGCGCGGCGGTCAAGCGCGTTCCTGGCGCGCGCCGCGCGCAGGCAAAAAAAATGGCCGCGCACGGGGCGCGGCCAGTTCGACAGGGAGGAGACGGCGAGAGAAAAAAGCAATTCCCCCTCGACGCACTTTCAAATTAATGGTGAATCGTAAAATAACGGTTTCTTTTCTCAGTATTCGGAGACTGTGAAGCATGGGTGAGATCTTCATCGGCGGCGGCGGCCCCGACCATCGGGCGCGCCAGACCCTCACGCTGAGCCGCGCCAACCGCCACGGGCTGATCGCGGGGGCGACCGGCACAGGCAAGACCGTAACGCTGCAGATCATGGCCGAAGGGTTCTCGAACGCGGGCGTGCCGGTGTTCATGGCCGACGTGAAGGGCGATCTCTCCGGCATGGCGCAGGAAGGCGCGCCGAACGACCGGCTGCGCGCGCGCGCCGGGCTGATCGGGCTCGACCCTTACACGCCGCAGGCGTTCCCGGTGGTGTTCTGGGATCTGTTCGGCGAACAGGGCCACCCGGTGCGCGCCACGGTCAGCGAGATGGGGCCGCTCTTGCTGTCGCGGCTGCTGGAGCTGAACGACACGCAGGAAGGCGTGATCAATATCGCGTTCCGGCTGGCCGACGAGGAAGGCTTGCTGCTGCTCGACCTGAAAGACCTTCAGGCGCTGCTGCGCGAGGTCGGCGCGCGGGCGCCGGAACTGTCCCTGCGGTATGGCAATGTCGCGAGCGCCTCGATCGGCGCCATCCAGCGGCGGTTGCTGGTGCTGGAGAACCAGGGCGCCGCCAGTTTCTTCGGCGAGCCTGCGCTGCGCCTGAGCGACCTGATCGCCACCGACGCCGCCGGGCGCGGCCGGATCAACATCCTCGCCGCCGACAAGCTGATCAACAGCCCGCGCCTTTACGCCACCTTCCTGCTGTGGCTGATGTCGGAGCTGTTCGAGGAGCTGCCCGAGGTCGGCGACCCCGACAAGCCGGTGATCGCGTTCTTCTTCGACGAGGCGCACCTGTTGTTCAACAACGCGCCGCGCGCGCTGGTGGAGAAGGTCGAGCAGGTGGCGCGGCTGATCCGCTCCAAGGGCGTCGGGCTGTATTTCGTCACCCAAAGCCCGACCGACATTCCCGACACCGTGCTGGGGCAGCTTGGATCGCGCATCCAGCACGCCTTGCGCGCCTACACGCCAAAGGACGCCAGGGCGTTGCGCGCGGCGGCCGAGACGTTCCGGCCGAACCCCGACTTCGACACCGCGACCGCGATCATGGAGGTCGGCGTCGGCGAGGCGCTGGTCTCGACGCTGGGCGACAAGGGCGCGCCGGGCGTGGTGGCGCGCACGCTGATCCGCCCGCCAGCCAGCCGCCTTGGCCCGGCGGACCCGGCGGTGCGCGCCGCCGTCTTCGCCGCCTCGCCGCTGCGCGGCGTCTATGACGCCGCCATCGACCGCGACAGCGCGCATGAGGTGCTGGCGCGGCGCGGCGCGCAAGCCGCCGCTGAAGCGGCGGGCGCGGCGGAGGCGGACGGGGAAAGCGACGCGCGCGAGACGTTTTCGACCGGACGGCGCTATCGCCCTGCGGCCGAACCCGCGCCCGCTCCCCGCGCCCCTGCTCGGCGCGCGCCTGCGCGACGCGCCGACAGCGCGGGCGAGGCCTTCGTCAAGAGCCTTGCGCGCACGCTGGGCTCACAGGCCGGCCGGTCGCTGGTGCGCGGCGTGCTGGGGGGGCTGTTTCGCGGGCGCTGAGGCCCGGCTCTCATCACATCCGCCGCTTCGCCACCGCGTGGCCAAAGCCGGTGGGGGCGATCGCGCGCTCCAGCGTGGCGCGGCCGCCCTCGACCCGCCACCACGCGGTGAACGGATAGTCGGCCTTCTTCATCTGCTTGGCCTTGAACCCCGCCACCCGGCGATAGACGCCCTCGCAGCGCAGCAGATCGCCCTCGCGCACCGCAGGCCCGAGCGTGAGGTCGAAGCGGCGGCGGGTGTCGAACACCGTCACCGTGCGGTCGCAGGCCGCGGCCTCAGGCTGCGGCGCCAGGCTCGCCACCGCCGCGCTGACCGGATCGAGCGCGTCGCCCATCGCGGCCAGATCGGCGTCGTAAGGGCGCACGCGATAGGGGGGGTCGGCCTCGATCGACACGCCCTCGCCATAGCGCAGCGCCACGGTCTGGCGGCTCTCGCCGAAGGCGTTGTCGGCGGTGAACCACTCCGGCGTCAGCGCCGCGCCGTCGGCGGCGCCCTGCGCCTGCGCGCGCGCCTCGCCGGGGAAGAACAGCCGCGCCAGCCCTGCCGAGCGCATCCGCGCCTCGGCGTGATAGCGCGCGGCGTCGCGGTCGAGCCTGAGCGTCACCTCGCCGCCGCGCAAGCCGCCGAGATAGACGTCATACACCGCCTCGAAGGTCTCCGCCGACGCCGCGCCGCACAACAGCGCCGCCGCCACGCCCGCCAGAATTCTCGCCCGCATCGCTTGCCCCGTCTCTGTTGCGCAGCCTTGATATATGACGGAAACACGCGGGCGAAACTGTGACGGGAAAGCTGCGCCATGGCTGACCAGGACATCGCCGCGCTGGCCGCGCGCGTCGCGGCGGGAGAGCGCCGGGCGCTGGCGCGCGCGATCACGCTGGCCGAATCGACCCGGCCCGACCATCGCGCCGCCGCGCGCGCCCTGCTGATCGCGCTGGGCGCGCGGCGCGACGCGCTGCGCATCGGCCTCAGCGGCGCGCCGGGGGTGGGCAAGTCCACGTTCATCGAGGGCTTCGGCATGGCGCTGATCGCGCGCGGGCTGCGGGTGGCGGTGCTGGCGGTCGATCCGTCGTCGGCGCGCTCCGGCGGCTCGATCCTGGGCGACAAGACCCGGATGGACCTTCTGTCGCGCCAGGACGCGGCGTTCATCCGCCCCTCCCCCTCCGGCGGCGGCCTGGGCGGGGTGGCGCGGCGCACGCGCGAGGCGATCGCGCTGGTCGAGGCGGCGGGGTTCGACGTGGTGATCGTCGAGACGGTGGGCGTCGGCCAGTCCGAGACCATGGTCGCGGAGATGACCGACGTGTTCGCCCTGCTGCTCAGCCCCGGCGGCGGCGACGAGTTGCAGGGCGTCAAGCGCGGCATCATGGAGATCGCCGATCTGGTGATGGTCAACAAGGCCGACGGCGCCATGGCCGAGGCCGCCCGGCGCACCGCCGCCGACTACGCCGGGGCGCTGCGGCTGATGCGCCGCCGCCCGCACGACCCCGAGGGATTTCCGCGCGCCATGACGGTTTCGGCGCTGTCGGGCGACGGGCTGGCGGCGGCGTGGGATGCGATCTCGGACCTGAACGCCGCGCGCGCGCAAAACGGCTGGCGGGCGGCGCGCAGGCGCGATCAGGCGGTGCGCTGGTTCCGCTTCGAGCTTGAGCAGGGGCTGCTGGCGGCGCTGCGCGCCGATCCCGCCACCGCCCGCGCCTTGCCGGACCTGGAGGCGCAGGTGGCGGCGGGCGCCCTGCCCCCCGACGCCGCCGCCGAGGCGGCGCTGGCGGGGTTTCTGGCGGCGCGCGCCGTCACGCCTCGCCCGGACGGGTCATCGTGAACACCTCGCGCACCACGGCGTAGTCCTTGTAGCCGAGCCGGGCCAGCGGCTGGAACGCGGTCACGTCGAATCGGCCGTCGCGCAGGCAGTCGTCGCGCATGTGCACGCCGACCACCTCGCCCAGCACGAGGAAGTTGGCCTCGCCCGCCAGCGTCACGATCTGGCCGAGCCTGCACTCCAGCGCGGCGGGCGCGCCGGCCACCCGCGCGCAGGCGATCTCGCGGCATTCCTGCCGCGCGATGTCGGCCAGCGCGAACTCGTCCACGTCGCGGCCATAGCCGCCGGAGGTGGCGTTCATCGCGTCGCGCAGGGCGTATTCGACGATGTTGACGCAAAAGACGCCGGTCTCGCGGATGTTGCCGAGGCTGTCCTTGCCCAGCGCGCGGTCGGGCTTGGACCCTGTCGAGGCGAACATCACCTGCGGCGGCGTGTAGGCGACGGCGTTGAAGAAGGAATAGGGCGCCAGATTGTCGCGCCCGTCCGCGCCGCGCGACGAGATCCAGCCGATCGGACGCGGTGTGACGATGGCGTTGAACGGATTGTGCGGCAGGCCGTGCGACTCGACGCCGGGGCGATAGAACAAGGGGCAAGCTCCGCTGGAGCGCGCTGGATTTCGCGCGCGCCCCATGGTAGCCGCGCCCCGGCGCCGGGGTAAAGCGGCGCGCCCGAGCGCAAGGCCCGCCGCCGATGTTTCGCATCCTGCCAGAGCGCCCCGAGGACCGCGACGAGGTCGAGCGTCTGCTCGACACCGCCTTCGCGCCGGGCCGCACGGCGCTGTCGTCCTATCGCCTGCGCGACGGCGTGGCGCCGGTCGCGCCGCTTTGCCGGATCGCGCGCGACGACTATGACGCGGTGGCGGGCTGCATCCGGTTCTGGCCGATCCGCATCGGCGACGCGGGCGACCCCGCGCTGCTGCTGGGGCCGGTCGCCGTCCACCCCACGCGGCAGGGCGAGGGCTTGGGCGCGATCCTGATCGACGACGCGCTGGAGCGGGCGCGCGAGATGGGCTGGACCCGCGCCGTGCTGGTCGGCGACGAGCCCTATTACCGCCGCTTCGGCTTCACCCGCGCTGCGGCGGCGCATCTCGCCTTTCCGCCGCCCACCAACCCCGACCGCCTGCTGGCGCGCGCGCTGACGCCCGGCGCGTTCGACGGGGTTTCGGGCATGGTGCGCCGCTGGACCGACGCGGCGCCGGGCGACGCTTAAGCTGCGGTTAACGTCGCAGGCGGAAAGTTGCGCGTTCATCCGCCGCGAGGAATCATGCCGCACAACGCCCTGCCCGATCCGCATCTTTTCGACACGCCTCCGGAGCCGGATTTCGACCGGCTGACCGAACTCGCCGCCAGCATGATCGGCGCGCCGGTGGCGCTGCTGTCGCTGGTGGATGATGCGCGGCAGTTCTTCAAGAGCGCCGTGGGCCTGCCCGAACCCTGGGCCAGCCTGCGCGGCACGCCGCTGAGCCACTCGTTCTGCAAGCATGTGGTGGCCAGCGGCGCCGCGCTGGCGGTCGAGGACGCGCCCAATCATCCGCTGGTGCGCGACAATCCGGCGATCCGCGACCTCGGCGTGGCCGCCTATCTGGGCGAGCCGGTGCGCCTGCCCTCGGGCGCGGCGATCGGCTCGATGTGCGTGATCGACCACCAGCCGCGCGTCTGGACGCCGCGCGACCGCACCGTGCTGCAGACCATCGCCCGCAGCGTCGAGAACGCCATCGCCCTGCGCGCCGCCACGCAGGCGCAGCGCGACGCGATGAACGATCTGATGGCGATCAACGAGGCGCTGTCCACGCAATCGGCGGAACTGGCGATCGCGCGGCTGTCGGCGGAGAACGCGCTGGCGCAGCAGACCCGCTTTTTCGCCGGGCTGAGCCATGAGCTGCGCACGCCGCTCAACGGCGTGATGGGCGGGCTTGCGCTGCTGGAGGGGGTGCCCGACCCGGAGAAGCAGCCCCGTTTCCGCGCCATGATCCGCGCCTCGGCGCAGGCGCTGTCGGAATGCGTGGAGGATCTGCTCACCTATTGCCGCCTCGGCGCCGGGATCGAGGCGACCGACGCCTATCCCTTCGACCCGGCGGACACCGTGCGCAACGCGGGCGAGGCGGTGCGCGCGAGCGCGGAGCAGAAAGGGCTGACGCTGGAGGTCTTGATCGACCCCGCCACGCCGCAAAGCTGGGTCAGCGACGGGCGCAAGGTCGAGCACGTGCTGGTCAACCTGCTCGGCAACGCGGTGAAATACACCGACGCGGGCCATGTGCGCCTGTCGGTGCGGCCGTTCGGCGCCGCGCTGGCGTTCCGCGTCGAGGACAGCGGGCGCGGCGTGCCCGAAGCGCATCGCGACGCGATCTTCGAGCCGTTCAACCGGGGCGACCCGGACGCGGCGCGCAGTTGCGCGGGCACCGGCCTCGGCCTCGCCATCGCGCGCGAGACGGCGCAGCGGCTGGGCGGCTCGCTGACCCTTGAGCGCAGCGCGCCGGGCGAAGGGTCCGCATTCCTGATGATCGTGCCGCAGGGCGCGGCGGCTGAGAAGGCTGCGGCGGCGCAAACGTCCGTCGAGGCGGCGCGCCGCAGCGCCTGAACGGCGGCGCTCAGGCCAGCGCCTTGCGCCCCATCTGGAGATACTTGCTCCGCCGCCCGGCGCGCAGCTGCGCGGGCGACTGGCCGTCGAGCGAGGCCAGCATCGCGGCGATGGCGCGGCCGGTCTCGGCGACAGCCTCCAGCGGCGCGCGCTGGGCGCCGCCCAGCGGCTCGGGCACGATGCGGTCGATCACCTCCAGCCTGAGCAGATCCTGCGCGGTGAGGCGCAGTGCGGCGGCGGCCTCGCGCATCTTCTCGGCGTCCTTCCACAGGATCGAGGCGCAGCCCTCGGGCGAGATCACCGAATAGACCGCGTGCTCCAGCATCGCGACCCGGTTCGCGGTGGCCAGCGCCACCGCGCCGCCCGACCCGCCCTCGCCGATGATCACCGACACCATCGGCACGCCCAGCATGAGGCACGCCTCGGTGCCGCGCGCGATGGCCTCGGCCTGGCCGCGCTCCTCGGCGCCCTTGCCGGGATAGGCGCCGGGGGTGTCCACCAGCGTGATCACCGGCAGGCCGAAACGGTCGGCCAGCCCCATCAGCCGGATCGCCTTGCGGTATCCTTCGGGCCGCGCCATGCCGAAATTGCGGTCGATGCGGCTTTTGGTGTCGCGGCCTTTCTCATGGCCCAGCACCATCACCGGCCGGTCGTTGAACCGCGCCAGCCCGCCGACGATGGCCTTGTCCTCGGCGAACGCGCGGTCGCCCGCCAGCGGCGTGAACTCGGTGAACAGCGCGTCGATGAACGCCAGCGCGTGCGGGCGGTCGGGATGGCGGGCGATCTGGCATTTCGCCCACGGGTCGAGCGCGCCGTAGAGCTCGGCCAGCTGCTTGCGCGCCTTGGCGTCGAGCTGCGCGGCCTCGGCCTCGACATCCATGCCGGGGTTCTTGGCGCCCAGCGCGCGCAGCTCCGCCGCCTTGCCCTCAAGCTCGGCCAGACCCTTCTCGAAATCGAGGTAATGTCGCACCCGCGCCCTCCGCCGCTATCGGCTTTGCGACTTAAAGACCGCCGGGCGCGAATGCAATCGGCGGGCGCGCGGCGGTCATGTCTCGTAGCGGTCCGCGATCAGCCGGTCGATGGCGCGCACGCCCCAGCCGGTGGCCCCCTTCGGCGCGAAATCGGTGTCGGCGGGCGACAGCGCCACGCCGGCGATGTCGATATGCGCCCAGGGCATGTCGTCGCGCACGAAGCGCTTGAGAAACTGCGCCGCCGTGATCGCGCCCGCCTGCCGCCCGCCGACGTTCTTCATGTCGGCCAGCCGCGACTTGAGCTGCTTGTCATAGGCCTCGCCCAGCGGCAGCCGCCACGCCCCCTCGCCCACCGCCTTGCAGGCGTTCAGGATGCCGTCGGCCAGCGCGTCGTCGGGCGAGAACACGCCCGCGTTGTGGTGGCCGAGCGCGACGATCACCGCGCCGGTCAGCGTGGCGAAGTCGATGATCGCGCAGGGCTTCACATGCTCCTGCGTCCACCACAGCGCATCGCACAGCACCAGGCGGCCCTCGGCGTCGGTGCTGATCACCTCCACCGTGTCGCCCTTCATCGAGCGCAGGATGTCGCCGGGGCGCATGGCGCGCTCGGACAGCATGTTCTCGACCAGCCCGACCACGCCCACGACGTTCGCTTTCGCCTTGCGCAGCGCCAGCGTGCGCATCACCCCAGCCACGACGCCGGAGCCGCCCATGTCCATGGTCATCTCCTCCATGCCGGCGGCGGGCTTGATCGAGACGCCGCCGGTGTCGAAGATCACCCCCTTGCCGACCAGCGCCAGCGGCGCTTCGTCGCCGCCGCCCCGCCAGCGC
>CAZRFB010000344.1:0-13773 GCA_964599185.1 uncultured Rhodobacterales bacterium
AGCTTCAGTTGATCAAGCGGCGAGGTCAAGGGTCATGGGCTTGATCGGTTTGTCGAGGGTTTGCCATCCATCGACCTTGCGCATGGTGATCTGGCCTGAGGCGAGCAGAGCCCAGAGGAGCATCGGCACGGTTCCGGCGCAGGGCAGCACGGCCTGGGTCTTGATCCGGCGGCGGAACTCCTCGTTCAGACGCTCTATGGCATTCGTCGTCCGCGCTGCTTTCCATTGCGACGGATCGAGGCGGGTGAAGGTGAACAGACGATCCCCGGCCTCTTCCAGGCTATCGGCGACAGCGCGGCACTTCAGCCGCCACTTGCGCAGAAAAGCCTTGCGGCGCTTTTCGACCTCGGCCGCTGTGTCGGCATAGATCATGTCACGATAGTCGTTTTCCAGCTCCTCGTGCATGTGCTTCGGGGCGTGGGCCAGCAGGTTGCGGTGCTTGTGAACGGCGCAACGCTGGATCGGCAGGTCGTTGCCCCACAGCGCGACCAGTGCCGCCTCCAAGCCTGGCGCCCCATCGACGATCACGAACTCGGGCCGCTTCAGGCCGCGGGCGTCGAGGGCGTCGAGGAACTGCCGCCACGCCGCCGTGCTCTCGCCGCCCATGTTCATGATGGAAAGCAGGATCTTCTGCCCATCGCGGCGCACCCCGATGGCCGCGAGCACCGAGATATTCGTGGCCTTCTTGTCGATCCGTGTCTTGATGACGGTGCCGTCGAGAATGAGCCGGATGATGTCCTCATCAGCGAGGCTGCAGGCGCACCAAGCGTCCCAGTCCCCCTTCACCTTGCGCCAGGCGCGGCTGACTACGTCTTTGCTGACAGCTCCTTTGAACAGCGCAAACAGCGCGCGCTTCACACGCCGCGTGTTGGCGCCCGAGAGATAGACCGACGCAATCAGCGCTTCGGCCGTCTTGGTCAGGCGCTGGTAGCGTGGCAGCGCCTTCGAGCGCCATTCGCTGACCTTGCCAGCTTCGTCTGCTATCCGGGCACGCGGCACGCTGATCGTTTCAGTGCCGAATGTCCCGGTGATCTGCCGATCCCGGTTGCCGTGGCGATAGCCCTTTGCCGCCCCAGTCTCTCGGCCATATCGTAAGCGGCCAAGAAAGCCGTTCAGTTCCTCGTTGAAAACCGCCTCGATGGCGCTGCGGATGTTGGCGCGCAGCCAATCCTCGATCAAATCGAAGCCTTCGTCGCAAGCCAGTAGCGAAAGCGACCTGGCGTCTGTAATCTGGTTCATGGCGTGATCTCCTATGGCGGTGCCAGCCGCCGATTGGGTGGGTTTAGATCACCCGGAGATTACGCCGCCCTCGAATTTCCACCAGACTCGCGACAGGACCGCGGTCTTGGCTTGAGAGGGACAAAGACCAGCCCTCCATGCCTCGCTTCACTCAAAACAGATCGCGGGGCCGTTTTATCCAGGCAAGCCCGGAACGATCAGCAAGCGTCGATGATCAGGAGCCTGTGGCCGACGAGCGGCTCCTGCAAACGAAGCAGCCGACGCGCGTCGCGGGCCTCCATCAGATCGTTGATCGGCGCCGCAGCGGTGGCGAACCTGACCTGAGACCCGGCCACGCAACCGGTGACCGCGTCCGTGAGGCGGCGTAGCTTGGGCCGTGGGTCATGACTTGCGGTCCGGACCGCCGCCCAGGCGATTCTTTGGGAATCGGGCGAGCCTCGCCTCAGCGAACCCGTAGCGGCTGCGCGCCATTGCGACGCCTTGTCAGCCCATCTCCGGCCACCCGGCAAAACATCACAGCACACTCCAAAAAAGAGAGAAATAGTGTGCATGTCAGCAAACAGCCGGTTTGCAGGCGGAACGATCACTCCACCGTCACCGACTTCGCCAGGTTGCGCGGCTGGTCTACGTCCGCCCCTCGCGCCACGGCGGCATGATAGGCCAGCAACTGCAGCGCCGGCGCATGAATCATCGGCGCCACGAATGGGTCGCATGTCGGCAGCACCAGCGTGCGCCAGACCTCGGGGCCTGCGGCCTGCGCGCCGGCGGCGTCGGTCAGCAGCACCACCCGCCCGCGCCGCGCCGCGACTTCCTGGATGTTGGACAGCGTCTTGTCAAACAGCGCGCCGCTTGGCGCCAGCGCCACAATAGGAGTGCGTTCGTCCACCAGCGCGATCGGGCCGTGCTTGAGTTCGCCTGCGGCGAAGCCCTCGGCGTGGATGTAGCTCAACTCCTTGAGCTTGAGCGCCCCCTCCATCGCCAGCGCGTGCATGACCCCGCGCCCGATATAGAGCGCGCTGCGCGCCGCGGCGATCTCGGCGGCGACGCCGGCGGCGGCGGGTTCAACCGCCAGGGCGTCGGCCACAAGGCCGGGGATTGTCGCCATCGCCGCCGTCAGCCGCGCCTCGGCCGCCGCATCCAGCGCGCCGCGCGCGCGC
The DNA here is from genome assembly GCA_964599185.1 of uncultured Rhodobacterales bacterium. Lineage (GTDB taxonomy): Bacteria > Pseudomonadota > Alphaproteobacteria > Rhodobacterales > Rhodobacteraceae > Rubrimonas. Next base: position 2,397 of record CAZRFB010000344.1, read on the forward strand.
GCCGCCCCGAAGGCCAGCCAGGCCAGCGCGATGAGCTGGCCCATGAACGCCTTGGTCGAGGCGACGCCGATCTCGGGGCCCGCCAGGATCGGCAGGACCAGATCGGCCTCGCGCGCGATCGAACTGGTCTCGACGTTCACCACGGCGATGGCGGTCTGGCCGACGGCGCGGGCGTAGCGCAGGGCGGCGAGGGTGTCGGCGGTCTCGCCCGACTGGCTGACGAAGATCGCTACCCCGCCGGGCGGCAGCGGCGGCTCACGGTAGCGAAATTCAGAGGCGACATCGACGGCGGCGTGCAGGCGCGCCTGGGTCTCGAACCAGCGCCCCGCCGCGAGGCAGGCATAGTAGGCGGTGCCGCAGCCGACCAGCGTGATGCGCGGCAGTCCCGCCCAATCGACGGCGGCGCCGACGCGCGCCATCGCTTGCGGACCGGCGGCGACGGCCGCAGCGGCGACGGCGGGCTGCTCGTGGATTTCCTTGGCCATGAAGTGGCGTCGCCCGCCCTTGTCCACCGCGACGGCGCTCGCCGCCAGCGTGTGGACCGCGCGCTCGACCGTTCGGCCCGCCGCGTCGAACAAACGCGCGCCGGCGCGGGTGACGGCGGCGCAGTCGCCGTCCTCAAGATAGGTGACGCGCCGCGTCAGCGGCCCCAGCGCCAAAGCGTCGGAGGCGACGAACATCTCGCCCTCGCCCCAGCCCACGGCCAGCGGCGCGCCGTGCCGGGCGGCGATCAGCAAATCCTCCGCTCCTTCGAACAGGAACGCCAGCGCAAAGGCGCCGTGCAGCCGCGCCACCGTGGCGCGCACCGCGTCAAAGGGCGCAGCGCCTGCGTCGAGCGCGCGGGCGCACAGGTGCGCCACGACCTCGGTGTCGGTGTCCGAGGTGAAGACGGCGCCCGCCGCCTCCAGTTCGGCGCGCAGAGGGCGCCAGTTCTCGACGATGCCGTTGTGCACGACCGCGACGCGTCCCGCCACATGGGGGTGAGCGTTGGCTTCGGTCGGCGCGCCGTGGGTGGCCCAGCGGGTGTGGCCGACGCCGGCCTCGCCGGGCAGCGGATCGGCGGCCAGCGCCGCCTCCAGCGCCGCCAGCTTGCCGACCGCGCGCAGGCGGTGCAGCCGCCCGCCCGCCAGCGTGGCGACGCCCGCGCTGTCGTAGCCGCGATACTCCAGCCGCTTCAGCGCATCGAGGATCAGCGGCGCCGCCGGACGGCGGGCAAGTACGCCAATGATGCCGCACATGCGCTATCCCTTTCCCATCAGCCGTGCGCGCAGCCGCGCCGCAAGGCCCGGCTTGCTCACCTGCCGCGCCCGCGCGATCGCCAGCGCGTCGGCCGCCACATCCTGCGTGATCACCGAGCCTGAGGCGACATAAGCGCCTGCGCCCACGCTGACCGGCGCCACCAGCGCGGCGTTGGACCCGATGAAGGCGCCCGCGCCGATCTCGGTGCGATGCTTGCGCGCGCCGTCATAGTTGCAGGTGATGGCGCCTGCGCCGATGTTGGCGCCTGCGCCCACCGTGGCGTCGCCGACATAGGCCAGGTGATTGGCCTTGGCGCCTTCGCCCAGCACGGCGTTCTTGATTTCGACGAAGTTGCCGACATGGGCGCCGGGTCCGACGTCGGCGCCGGGTCGCAGCCGCGCGAAGGGGCCGACGATGGCGCGGGCGCGCACCGTGCAGCCTTCCAGATGGCTGAAGGCGCGGATCTCCGCGCCGTCCCCGACGCGCACGCCGGGACCGAACACCACATTGGGCGCCACCGTCACGTCGCGCCCGAGCCGCGTGTCGTGGCTCAGGAACACCGTCTCCGGTGCGACCAGCGTCGCGCCGCCGTCCATGGCGGCGACGCGCGCGCGGGTCTGGAAGGCGGCTTCGGCCAGCGCCAGGTCAACGCGGGAGTTCACCCCCATCGCCTCCTCGGCGGCGCAGCGCAGCGCCGCGCAGACCAGCCCGTCGGCGCGCGCCAGCGCCACGATGTCGGTCATGTAGAGCTCGCCCTGCGCGTTGCGCGGCGACAGGCGCGCCAGCCAGCCGGCGGCAAGGGCGCCGCTCAGCGCCATGGCGCCCGCGTTGCACAGGCGCACGGCGCGCTCATCGGCGTCGGCGTCCTTCGCCTCGACGATGCGCTCAAGACCCTGCGGCCCCTCGATCAGCCGGCCGTAGCCGCCCGGCTCGGAAGGCTCGAAACCCAGCGCCACGACGGCGGCGCCCGCCGTCTGCGCCGCCGCCATCGCCGCCAGCGTCTCGCCGCGCAGCAGCGGCGTGTCGGCGTAGATCACCACGACGCATCCGGCGAAGCCTGTCAGCGCGGGCAGCGCGCAGGCCAGCGCGTCGCCGGTGCCGCGGGCGGCGGGCTGCAGCGCGATCACCGCGCCGGGCGCCGCCGCCCGCGTTGCGTCCGCCACCTGCGCGCCCGCCTCGCCCGGACCCGTCACCACCACCAGCCGCACGGGCGTCAGCGTCGCGGCGGCGGCCAGCGCGTGGGCCAGCAGCGGCAGGCCGCCCACGCGGTGCAGCGGCTTGGGCGCGCCTGAGCGCATCCGCGAGCCGATCCCGGCCGCGAGCACGACAACAGCCGTGGCGGGCTTGGCCGGGAGATTGTCCGGGAGATTGTCCGGGGGCTGGGCGGGGCTGGGCGCGGGCGCGGTCATGTGTTCTCTTTACGGGCGCCGCCGCCGCCTGTGAAGGGCGCGGCGATCAAGGACTGTTTCATCTCTCGCACGGAGTCGCGCCATGAGCAGAACCCTTTTTGGCACCGACGGCGTGCGCGGCCTGGCGAACGCCCACCCGATGACCGCCGAGATCGCGCTGGCGCTGGGCCGCGCCGCCGCGCGCCGCTTTCGCCGCGACGGAAGCGGCGCGCGCGCGGTGATCGGCAAGGACACGCGCCTGTCGGGCTACATGATCGAGAGCGCGCTGCAGGCGGGCTTCACTTCCGGCGGTATGGACGTGCTGCTGCTGGGACCTGTGCCCACGCCTGCGGTGGGGATGCTGACGCGATCGCTGCGCGCCGATGTCGGCGTGATGATCTCGGCTTCGCACAACCCCTACGCCGACAATGGCGTCAAGCTGTTCGGCCCGGACGGCTTCAAGCTGTCCGACGATCAGGAGGCGGAGATCGAGGCGCTGGTGGCCGCCGCCGCGCCCGGCGACCCCGCGCTGATCGGGCGGGCGAAGCGCATCGACGGCGGCGTCGAGCGCTATGTCGAGGTGGCCAAGGCGACGCTGCCGCGCGGTCTCAGCCTCGAGGGGCTGAAGGTGGTGGTGGACTGCGCCAACGGCGCCGCCTATCGCGCCGCGCCGGCGGCGTTGTGGGAGCTGGGCGCCGAGGTGATCGCGCTGGGCGTGGCGCCGAACGGGACCAACATCAACGACGGCTGCGGCTCGACTGCGCCAGCCGCCTGCGCGGCTGCGGTGCTTGCGCATGGCGCGCATCTGGGCGTGGCGCTCGATGGCGACGCCGACCGGGTGATCCTGATCGACGAGGCCGGCCAGGTGGTCGATGGCGACCAGATCATGGCGCTGATCGCGGCGCGCTGGGCCGCCGCCGGCCGGCTGAGCGGCGGCGCGCTGGTGGCCACGGTCATGTCCAACCTGGGGCTGGAGCGCTGGCTGGCGGGGCTCGGCGTCGGCATGATCCGCACGAAGGTCGGTGATCGCTACGTTGTCGAGGCGATGCGCGCGCGCGGCTGCAATGTCGGCGGCGAGCAGTCGGGCCACGTGATCCTGACAGATTTCGCCACCACCGGCGACGGGCTGATCGCGGCGCTGCAGGCGCTGGCGGCGGTGGCCGAAAGCGGCCAGCCGGCCTCCCGCACGCTGCGGCTGTTCGAGCCGCTGCCCCAGAAGCTGGTCAGCGTGCGCGTCGATCCCGGCGGGGCTGCGCTGGATCGCCCTGCGGTGCGCGCGGCGATCGCCGACGCCGAGGCGCGGCTGAAGGGATCGGGGCGGCTGCTGATCCGCCCCTCCGGCACCGAGCCGGTGATCCGCGTGATGGCCGAGGGTGAGGACCGCGCCTCGGTCGAGGCGGCGGTGGCCGAGGTGAGCGATGCGCTGACCGATGCGACAAGCGCATCCTGAGGCGCCGTCGGCGGGGAGATGCGGCGAGGCGGCGCCGAAGGGTCGGACGCCGGAACGGCGCATCGTCATGAAACCGTCGCTGCGTCGCGTGGTCGCGCAGGACGGTTGCGCGTCCCGCCGGAGATTCATAATCTCAGACAAAATGCACAACGGTCTCATCGCCGCCGCTGTGACGACGTTCGCCTGAAAGGGACTTCGATGAATATCCGACAGGAGATGTCGCGCGCGACGTCCTGCGGCGAGGCCAGCGTGCGCTGGCAGCGTTTCGTGGTCCCCTTCGCTTTTCCCGTCGCCTTCACCCGCAGGGCGCTGGACCCCGCCAACCCGCTGCTGGCGCAGATGCTGGCGTTGCGCGAACCCGACAAGCGCCACCGCGCTCTGGTCTTTTTGGACGCCGGACTGCTTCAGGCGCGGCCCGAACTGCCAGCGGCGCTGGCGGGCTACGCCGAGGCTCATGCCGATGTCATGGCGCTGGCGGCCGATCCCATCGCCATGCCGGGCGGCGAGGCGGTCAAGACCGAGCTGGCCCATATCGAGGCGATGCAGGACGCCATCCATAGGCTGCGCATCGACCGCCATTCCTACGTTGTGGCTATCGGCGGCGGCGCGCTGCTCGACGCGGTCGGGCTTGCGGCGGCGACGGCGCATCGCGGCGTGCGCCACATCCGCATGCCGACCACCGTGCTGAGCCAGAACGACAGCGGCGTGGGCGTCAAGAACGCGGTCAACCTCAACGGCGTCAAGAACTACACTGGAACCTTCGCGCCGCCCTGGGCGGTGCTGAACGACTTCGACTTCCTCGAGGCGCTGCCGCGGCGCGAGCGCATCGCGGGCGTCGCCGAGGCGGTGAAGGTGGCGCTGATCCGCGACGGCGACTTTTTCCGCTGGATCGAGGCCAATGTCGGTCGGCTGGCCCGCTTTGAGCGCGACGCCGAGGAATACATGATCCGCCGCTGCGCCGAGTTGCACATGCGCCAGATCGGCGAGGGGGGCGACCCGTTCGAGACCGGTTCGGCGCGCCCGCTGGATTATGGCCACTGGTCGGCGCACAAGCTTGAGTCGCTGACGCGCCACGCCGTGCGCCACGGCGAGGCGGTGGCGATTGGCGTGGCGCTGGACGCGCGCTATGCGGTGCTGGCCGGACTGCTGGCGCCGGGGATGGATGCGCGCGTCGCGGCGGTGCTGGAAGGTTTGGGTTTCAGCCTCTGGCGTCCGGCGCTGGCGCAGCGGGACGCCGTGCTGGAGGGTCTTGCGGAGTTTCAGGAGCATCTGGGCGGCGCGCTGACCATCACGCTGCTCGGCGACATCGGCGTCGGGGTCGAGGTCGACACGATGGACCCGGCCCTTGTCGCGCAGGCGATAGACTGGCTGCAGGCGAGGGAGGCGGCCTGAATGCGCCTGCCGGGCGGCCTCGGCCAGTTGACCTACTGTCAGAACATTCACCCCGCCGAGACCTGGCCGCAGGCGCGCGCCGCGCTCGAGGGGCCGGCGCGCGCGGTCAAGGCGGCGCTGTCGCCCGACGCGCCGATGGCGGTCGGGTTGCGGCTGTCGGCGCGCGCCGCAGCCGATCTCGCCGATCCGGCGGCGCGCGCGGATCTCAAGGCGCTGCTCGCGCGCGAGGACTTCCGCGCGATCACCGTCAACGGCTTTCCCTACGGCCCCTTTCACGGCGTCGCGGTGAAGGAGGCGGTGTATGAGCCCGATTGGCGCGACCCCGCGCGGCTGGCCTACACCTGCGCGCTGGCCGACCTGATGGCCGATATCGGTCCGGCGGGCGAGATGCTGAGCCTCAGCACCGTTCCGGGCGGCTTCAAGCCGCGCTGCGCGGGCGCCGAAGCCGGGATCGCCGAGGCGCTGCTGCGCGCCGCCGCCCACTGCGTCGCCCTGCGCCAGCGCACCGGGGCCGAGGTGGCGCTGGCCATCGAACCCGAGCCCTGCTGCCTTCTGGAGACCATCGCCGAGAGTGCCGCCTTCTTCGACCGCTGGCTGTTCAGCGACGCCGCCGCGCGGCGGCTGGCCGCGTTGTCCGGGCTTGCGACCGGCGAGGCCGCCGCCGCGCTGCCGCGCCATCTGGGCCTGTGCTACGACGTCTGCCACGCGGCGGTGGAGTTCGAGGATCCCGCCGACAGCATCGCCGCGCTGCGCGCCGCTGGCGTGCCGGTGCACAAGCTGCAACTCAGCGCCGCGCTGCGCCTCCCGCGCGTGGACGCCGCCAGCCGCGCCGCGCTGGCGGCGTTCGATGAGCCGACCTACCTGCACCAGGTGGTCAGCCGCCGCGACGGGCGGCTCACGCGGCTGCACGACCTGCCCCTGGCGCTGGCGCGCGGCGCGGCGGCGGACGGCGAGGAATGGCGCGTGCATTTCCATGTGCCGCTGTTTGTCGCCGACGCCGGCGCCTTCGCCACCACGCAGGACTTTCTGGCGGAGATCCTGGCGCTGCACGCGCAGGCGCCGATCGCGCCGCACCTTGAGGTCGAGACCTACACCTGGGACGTGCTGCCGCCGCATCTGCGCGCCGGCGCGGTCGAGGACGCGGTGGCGCGCGAAATGGCCTGGGTGCTGGAGCGGCTGGCGCCATGAAGTTCGACACGATGCTGCGGCTGGGGCGGGTGTCGAACCTGCCGACCGTCTGGACCAACGCCGTGGCGGGCGCGACTCTGGCGGGCGGCGCGGAGGCGGGCGTTCTGGCGCTGGCGGCGCTGTCGCTGTCGCTGTCCTATGTCGGCGGCATGTGGCTGAACGACGCCTTCGACGCCGACATCGACGCGCGTGAGCGCAAGGACCGACCCATCCCCACCGGCGCCGCCACCGTCGGACAGGCGTTTGCGGGCGGCTTTGCGATGCTGGCGGCGGGCGTGGCGCTGGCGTTTCTCATCTCGCCCGGCGCCGGGCTGACGGGTCTCGCGCTCGCCGCCGCCATCGTGCTCTACGACTGGCTGCACAAGCGCACCGCGCTGAGCCCGGTCATCATGGGCGCCGCGCGGTTTCTCGCCTACGGCGTCGGCGCGATGGCGGCGGGCGGCTTCACCGAGACCGCGCTGTGGGGCGCGGCGGGGCTGTTCGCCTATGTGGTCGGGCTGACCTATGCGGCGAAGCAGGAGGCCTATGACCGCCTCGGCGCCGCCTGGCCGCTGGCGGCGCTCGCGTTTCCGCTGGCGCTGGCGCTGCATGCGGGATGGAGCGCGACGGCCGCCCTGCCGCTGGCGCTGGCGCTGGCGGCGCTGCTGGCCTGGGCGCTGCGCCTGCTGTTCCGGCGGGCCAGGGGCGACGTGCCGCGCGCCGTCGTCACGATGATCGCAGGGATCGCGCTCTATGACGGCGCGCTGGCGGCCTCGGTCGGCGCGCCCGCGCTCGCCGCGTTCGCCGTCGCCTGTTTCGCGCTGACGCTTCTGTTGCAGCGGGTCGCGCCCGGGACGTAGCCCGACGACTCCGATCAGTCGAACACGTGGCTCAGCGTCAGCCGCTTGAAGTCGCGCGCATCCACCGCGCCCTCGCCCAGCAGCCCGGGCGCAGAGGAGATCACCAGCGGGCCGTCGGCGGGGTCGTCGGTCAGCCGCCCGTGCGTCCCCTTTACAAGCTGGGCGTCATGGTCCGAGATCACGTCAAGCAGGCGGCGAAAACCCAGCTTGCGCAAGCCCAGCCGCCAGCCCGCCGACAGCTTGGGGCTTTTGAGCGCGGGGTCGAAAAACAGCTCGACCGGGTCGTAGCCGGGCTTGCGGTGGATATCGACGGTGCGCGCGAAGTCCGGCGCGCGATCAGGTTCAAGCCAGTAGTAATAGCTGAACCAGCGGTCGGCCTGCGCCATCGCCACCAGTTCGCCCGAGCGCGGGTGGTCCAGCCCGTTGGCGCGCTTGCCGTCCTCGCCCCAAACCGCCTCGACCCCGTCCAGCGCGGCCACGATCTGCGCCGCGCGGCCGGTCTGCGCCGTGTCGTTGACGTAGATGTGGGCGATCTGGTGGTCGGCCATGGCGAAGGCGGCGCTGGCGCCGCAATCCAGCGTCTCGCGCCCGTGCTCCTCGCGCCGCACCGCCAGAAGGCCGGCCTCGCGCAGCGCGCGGTTGATGGGGATCGCGTCCGTCGCGGGGGTGATCCCGTATTCGGACACCACGATGACGCGCCCGCCCCGCGCTTCCGCCGCGTCGATCAGCGCGCCGCACAGCGCGTCGAGTTCGCGCAGGTCCCGCCGCAGGCGCGGATGGCCGAGGTCGGGGCCGAGACGTTGCAGGTTGTAGTCCAGATGCGGCAGATAGCTCAGCGTCAGGGTGGGATTGCGCGTCTGCATCACGTGCAGCGTCGCCTTGGCGATCCAGTCCGACGAGGTGATGTCGGCCAGCGGCCCCCAGAATTTGAACAGCGGGAATGGACCGAGTTTCGCATCCAGTTCGTCGTGCAGGGCGGTCGGCTGGGCGTAGTGGTCGGGTATCTTGCGCCCATCGGCGGGATACATCGGCCGCGGCGTCGCATACCAGTCTGCGGTCGAGACCATATTGTACCACCAGAACATCTTGGCGCAGGTGAAGGCGGGGTCGCGCTTGCGGCCCGCCTCCCAGATCTTTTCGCCCGCCACCAGCGTCTCGGGCTGGCGCCACAGCATCACCTCGGCCAGATCGCGGAAATACCAGCCGTTGGCGACGATCCCGTGTTCGGACGGCGCCAGCCCGGTCATCAGCGTCGCCTGCGCCGCGCAGGTGACGGCGGGCGTCACCGTCTCCAGCGGGCGCATGCCGCCCCGCGCCGCCAGCTGCGACAGCCGCGGCGTGTGCTCCCCCAGCAGGCCGGGCGTCAGGCCGACGGCGAGGATGACGAGGGTTGGCGTCATATGCGATCTCCATGGCGGACAGGGCGCATTCAGGCTCGCGCTCGGCTGCGTCAGGCGCTAGTTTCGCCCACAAACCGGAATGCGTCATCGGAGGCAAGCATGACCATGCCAGCGCACTTGCTGCGCCGACTTGTGCTCAGCCAGTCGGGCGCGGCGGCGGGATGGGTGGAAGACCAGCTCGACGCGCTGGCGTCGGGCGCGCCGGAGCGGGCGCTGCACATCTTTCTAGGCCTTGCGCCGCGCCGCCTCGGCAAGGCCGACCTCGCGCTGACGCCGGATGACCGGGCGCAGGCCGACGCAGCGATCCCCGGCTGGCGGCTGGACGGCTGGAGCGTCGATGGCGCCGCGCGCGTGCTGGGCCTTGTGGTCCACGCCGGTCAGCGGCCCTTCGCCGAGCGGTTCAAGGACCTGCGCCGCACGGCGGACGTGGCGGAGATGGTGGCGCTCTACCGCGGCCTGCCGCTCTATCCCGATCCGGCGGCGCTGCACTTTGAGGTCGGCGAGGGGCTGCGCTCGACCATCCGCCCGGTGTTCGAGGCGATCGCCCACCACAACCCCTGGCCGCGCGACCACTTTGACGAGCACCGCTGGAACCACATGATCCTGAAGGCGCTGTTCGTCGGCGCGCCGCTGGCGCCGATCATCGGGCTTGAGGCGCGCGCCAACCCTGAACTGGCGCGCATCCTGCTCGATTACGCCGAGGAGCGCCGGGCGGCGGGGCGGCCCGTGCCGCAGGATCTGTGGATCGGGGTGCGGCCGTTCGCTGGCGACCCCGCGATCCGCGCCCGGCTCGACGCCGCCCGCGCGGCGGAACGCCCGCTGGAGGAGGCTGCGCCATGATGCTGATCGACCCGCACGCCCACATGATCAGCCGCACCACCGACGATTACGAGGCGATGGCGGCCGCAGGCGTCGTCGCGCTGATCGAGCCCGCGTTCTGGGTCGGCCAGCCGCGCACCTATGTCGGCACCTACGTCGATTACCTCTCCAGCATCGTCGGTTGGGAGCGCTTCCGCGCCGGCCAGTTCGGCATCCGCCACTATTGCACCGTCGGGTTGAACTCGAAGGAAGCCAACAACGAGGAGCTGGCCGAGGGCGTGATGGACTGGTTGCCGCGCTTTGCGCTCAAGGAGGGCGTCGTCGCCATTGGCGAGATCGGCTATGACGAGCAGACCGCGCTCGAGGACCGCTATTTTCGCGCCCAGCTTGAACTTGCGAAAGAACTTGGCCTGCCGGTGATGATCCACACCCCGCACCGCGACAAGAAGCGCGGCACGACGCGTTCAATGGACGTGATCCTCGAACACGGGATCAACCCTGCGATGGCGGTGATCGACCATAACAACGAGGAGACGGTGGCGGAGGTGCTGCAGCGCGGCTTCTGGGCCGCCTTCTCGATCTACCCCTCCACCAAGATGGGCAACGCGCGCATGGTCGACTTGCTCAAGCAGTATGGCGGCGAGCGCGTGATCGTGGACAGCGCCTGCGACTGGGGCATCTCGGATTGCCTGGGCGTCGCCAAGACCGCGCGGCTCGCGCTCGACAGCGGCGTGCCGGAGGCCACCGTGCGTGCGGTCTGCTACGGCAACGCGCTGGCGGCCTATGGCCAGAGCGGGCAGATGCGGGAGAGCGACTGGCTCGACCCGCCCGCCATCGACCAGCGCACACTCTACGCCGACAACTCCATCCTGCGCGGCGGGCGCGAACCGCAGATCGAAGCGCCCGGCGCGCGCCGGGCGGGGGCGCTGCTGATCGAGTGACCAGCGCCCGGGGCCGCAGGCCCCGGACCCCGACCCGGACGAACGCGACAGCGCGACCGCGCAAAACAGCGCGGCCCGGATGGCGCCGGCGCGCCAGACGACGCGCCATCGCGAACGCCGCACTCGCCAAAAGGGAGCGCCAAGGTCACAAACACGCCATGCGTGTAAGAACCATTAATATTTTAGGACAAGGCGATTAAAATTTGACTTCGGGCGCGAGTTGGATACCGTAACTGCAATTCGATTGAACTGGAGGTTTGAATATCAGGCTTGGCGCTTTTTCCGAAAACGTTGGCGCCGAGCCTTGTCGATGATTGAACGCGCGGCCCGCCATTGGCGCAACCCGGCGCGTCTCCTGAAACAGCGCAATCAAGTCACGGACTGGTTTGCGCGCTGACAGCGGAACGTGTCAGCGCCCGGCTGCCGAGGGCGCGATCAGTGATCAAAGCGGAGTATTTCGGCATGGTTTTTGCAAGCGTCCGGCGTATCGCCAGCATATGGACCCCTGGCGCGCCCCATGACGCGCCTGCTTCTTCGAAGTCGGGAATTGAGCGTCAATATGACGCTATAACCAACCCATAAAAATCCTGAAAGAATCGTAAAGATTTCGTAAACTGCGAAGATAGCGAAGGCGGCGCAGCGTGCGCCGAACCCTGTAACCAGTCTTTCGGCGAGCAGGCCCGATAGCCGCCGCCAGTTAGGGAGTAAACCACCATGGCCA
>CAZRFB010000345.1:0-6994 GCA_964599185.1 uncultured Rhodobacterales bacterium
CAGCGCGCTTCTCAAGGCCACCAGCCGCGCGCAGGGCGTGGTGGAGCGGCGCACGACGATCCCGATCCTGTCCAACGTGCTGATCGAGGCCGAGGGCGGCATGGCCAGCCTGCGCGCCACCGACCTCGACATCGAGATCACCGAGACCATTCCGGCGATGGTCGGCCGCGCCGGCGCCGTCACCGTGCCGGCCCACACGCTGCACGACATCGTGCGCAAGCTGCCGGAGGGCGCCACCGTGGCGCTGGCCTCGGACGACGCGACCGGGCGACTCGACGTGTCGGCGGGGCGCGCGCGCTTCACGCTGCCGACGCTGCCGCGCGAGGATTTCCCGGTGATGGCCAGCAGCGAATACGACGCCAGCTATGTCGCCAAGGCGTCGGCGCTGCGTCGGCTGTTCGACAAGGCGAGCTTCGCGATCTCGACCGAGGAGACGCGCTATTACCTCAACGGCGTGTATTTCCACACGCCCCCGGCGGCGGAGGGCGCGCCCCGCGTGCTGCGCGCGGTGGCGACCGACGGCCACCGCCTCGCCTGCATCGACACCCCGGCGCCGGAGGGTTCGGTCGGCGCGCCCGACGTGATCGTGCCGCGCAAGACGGTCGGCGAGTTGCGCAAGCTGCTGGAGAGCGACGACGCCGAGGTGCAGGTCTCGGTGTCGGCCACAAAAATCCGCTTCGCCTGCGGCGATCTGGTGCTGACCTCGAAGGTGATCGACGGCGCGTTCCCCGACTACACCCGCGTCATCCCGCAGGGCAACGACCGGCGCATGGAGGTCGACGCGCAGGACTTCAAGCGCGCGGTGGACCGGGTGGCGACCGTCTCAGCGGAGCGCTCGCGCGCCGTCAAGCTGGCGCTGGATCATGATCGGCTGACGCTGACGGTCAACAGCCCCGACAGCGGGTCGGCGTCGGACGAGCTGGCGGTGGCCTATGACAGCGAGGCGATGGAGATCGGCTTCAACGCCAAGTATCTGCTGGAGATCGCCGACCAGATCGACCGCGAGAACGCGGTGTTCCTGTTCGCCGACAGCGGCGCGCCGACGCTGGTGCGCGAGGGCGACGACGAGAGCGCGGTCTATGTCGTGATGCCGATGCGGGTGTGACGGCGCCGGCCAAATCCGCCCACGCGCTGCGCGCGCTGACGGTCGCGCAGTTCCGCTCTCACGCCCACGTCGAGATCGCGCTGGACGGCCGCCCCGTGGCGCTGTTCGGCGCCAATGGCGCGGGCAAGACCAACCTTCTTGAGGCGGTGTCGATGCTGTCGCCGGGGCGCGGCCTGCGCCGGGCGAAAGCCGAGGAGCTGGCGCGCAGCCCCGGCGCGCTGGGCTGGCGGGTGCGCGCGGATATCGCGGGCGCAGACGGGGCCCACGCGCTCACGCTGACCGGGGCGCCGGACGGGCGGCGGCGCGTCGAGATCGACGGCAAGGCGGCGACGCAGACGGCCTTGGGCGCCGTGCTGGCGATGCTGTGGCTGACGCCCGCGATGGACCGGCTGTGGACCGAGGGCGGCGAGGAGCGGCGGCGCTTTCTCGACCGCGCGGCGCTCAGCTTCTTTCCCGACCACGCCGCCCAGGCGAGCGCCTATGACCGCGCGATGCGCGCGCGCAACCGCCTGTTGCGCGACGGCCCCATGGACCCGCGCTGGCTCGACGCGCTGGAGGCGCGCATGGCGGCGGCGGCGGTCGCCATCGCGGCTGCGCGCGCAGCGACGGCGGCGCGCCTGATGGCCGCGCAGGAGGCCTTCGCGCAAGGCGCCTACATCGACGGCAAGTCCTTGTTTCCCATGGCGCAAATCGCTATTGTCGGACCGCTGGAGGCGCGTGTGGGCGCCTCTGGGTCGCCGGAGGCGCAAGCGTCTGACGTCATGGAGGATTTCCGGCTGCGGCTGGCGCGCGCGCGGCGCGACGACGCGGCTGCGGGGCGCGCGCTGCACGGACCGCACCGCAGCGACCTGACGGCGGTCTATGCGGCCAAGGGGACGGCGGCGCATCTGTGTTCGACCGGCGAGCAGAAGGCGCTGCTGCTGAGCCTGGTGCTGGCCAACGCGCGCGCGCTGGCGGCGCAGGGCGCGGCGCCGGTGCTTCTGCTGGACGAGGTGGCGGCGCATCTCGACCCCGCGCGGCGCGCGGCGCTCTATGACGCGGTCTGCGCCCTTGGCGCGCAGGCCTGGATGACCGGGACCGACGCGGGCCTGTTCGCCGATCTGGGCGCGCGGGCGCAGCGGTTTGCGGTTGCGGAGGGGCCGGAAGGCTCGACGGTGGCGGAGGTGGGCTGAGGTGCTGGAGCGTCGCGTCACGCTGATTACGCTGGGGGTCTCCGACCTCGCGCGTGCGCGCGCGTTCTACGCCGCGCTCGGCTGGCGTGAGGCGGGCGAGCCGCAGCCGGGCGTCGCCTTCTATCAGCTTCTCGGCCAGGCGCTGGCGCTGTATCCGCTCGCCGATCTGGCGCGCGATCAGGGGCGCGCGCTGACGCCCGGTTCGGGCGCGGTGACGCTGGCGCAGAACGTGGCCAGCGCCGCAGCCGTCGATGCGCTCCACGCGGCGGCGCTGGCGGCGGGCGCCGCGCAGGTGACTGCGCCCGCGCCGACGCAGTGGGGCGGTTATGTGGGCTATTTCGCCGATCCCGACGGCCATGTGTGGGAGGTCGCGCACGCGCCGATGCTGCCGCTGGGCGCGGACGGGTCGCTGACGCTGCCGGGCGCCGCCGCATGACCGTCACGCTGCATCAGCTCGGCCTGTTCGCGCTGGCGTTCAGCGTCGCCATCGCCTCGCCGGGGCCGCTGGTGGCGGCGATCGTGGCGCGGTCGATGGCGTTCGGCTTTCCCTCCGGCGCCGCGATGGCGTTCGGCGCCGTGATCGGCGACGTGACCTTCGCGCTGACGGCGATGTTCGGGCTGGCGGCGCTGGCGCTGTGGTTCGACACCGCCATCGTGGCGCTGAAATATGTCGGCGCGGCGTGGCTGATCTGGCTGGGCATGGCGCTGCTGCGCGCCCCCGCGCGCGCCCTGCCCGCCCCCGGCGCGCCGCCGCGCCGCGACAGCCTGCGCCGCGCGTTTCTCAGCGCCGCCGCCATCGGCCTCGGCAACCCCAAGGCGGCGCTGTTCTATCTCGCCGTGTTTCCCGGCTTTTTCGACGTCACCCGGCTCGGCGCCGCCGACGCGCTGGCCATTCTCGCCGTGATCCTGCCGATTCTGATCGGCGGCAACCTCGCTTGGGCGGCGTTCGGCGCCCGCGCCGGGCGGCTTTTGACCAGCGCGCGCCGGTTGCGGGCGGTCAACCGCGTCTCGGGCGGCGTGCTCGCCGGCGCGGGCGTCGCCATCGCCGCCAGCTAGACCTCACCTCAAGGATACCCCGCATGACCGATACGCCCGACCAGCCCGAATACGGCGCCGACAGCATCAAGGTGCTGCGCGGCCTTGAGGCGGTGCGCAAGCGCCCGGGCATGTATATCGGCGACACCGACGACGGCTCGGGGCTGCATCACATGGTCTATGAGGTGGTGGACAACGCCATCGACGAGGCGCTGGCGGGCTATTGCGACACGGTGCAGGTGACGCTGCACGCCGACGGCTCGGTGAGCGTCAGCGACAACGGCCGCGGCATCCCGACCGCGATCCACGAGGAGGAGGGCGTCAGCGCGGCGGAGGTGGTGATGACCCAGCTCCACGCGGGCGGAAAATTCAACCAGAACAGCTACAAGGTGTCGGGCGGCCTGCATGGCGTCGGCGTCTCGGTGGTGAACGCGCTCAGCGACTGGCTGGACCTGCGCATCTGGCGCGAGGGCCGCGCGCATTACGTCCGCTTCGAGCATGGCGACACGGTCAAGCCGCTGGTCGTCACCGGCCCTTCCGAGGGCCGCAAGGGCACCGAACTGCGCTTTCTCGCCTCGGTGGGCACGTTCAGCCACATCGACTACGACTTCAAGACGCTGGAGCACCGCCTGCGCGAGCTGGCGTTTCTGAACTCAGGCGTGCGCATCGTGCTGCGCGACGAGCGCGGCGCCGAGCATCGCGAGGAGGTGATGATCTACGACGGCGGGGTGGAGGCGTTCGTGCGCTATCTCGACCGTTCCAAGACGCCGATCATCTCCGCGCCGATCACCGTGGCGGGCGAGCGCGAGGGCGTGGCGGTGGAGGTGTCGCTGTGGTGGAACGACACCTATCACGAGAACATGCTGGTGTTCACCAACAACATTCCGCAAAAGGATGGCGGCACCCATCTTGCAGGGTTTCGCGGCGCGCTGACCCGCGCGGTGAACCTCTACGCCGCCGCCTCGCCGCTGGGCAGGAAGGAGAAGGTGCAACTGTCGGGCGACGACGCGCGCGAGGGGCTGACCTGCGTGCTGTCGGTCAAGGTGGCGGACCCAAAATTCTCCAGCCAGACCAAGGAGAAGCTGGTCAGCTCCGAAGTGCGCCCGGCGGTCGAGAGCCTGGTCTATGAAAAGCTCAGCGAATGGTTCGACGAGCATCCCGGCGACGCGCGGCTGGTGGTCGGCAAGATCATCGAGGCCGCGCTGGCGCGCGAGGCGGCGCGCAAGGCGCGCGAGTTCACCCGCCGCAAGACCGCGATGGACATCGCCTCGCTGCCCGGCAAGCTGGCCGATTGTCAGGAGCGCGACCCGGCGAAATCCGAACTGCTGATCGTGGAGGGCGACTCGGCGGGCGGTTCGGCCAAGCAGGGCCGCGCGCGCCAGAACCAGGCGGTGCTGCCCTTGCGCGGCAAGGTGCTGAATGTCGAGCGCGCGCGCTTTGACAAGATGCTGGGCAACAACGAGATCGGCACGCTGATCACGGCGCTGGGCGCAGGCATCGGGCGCGGCGAGTTCAACGTCGAGAAGCTGCGCTATCACAAGATCATCATCATGACCGACGCCGACGTGGACGGCGCCCATATCCGCACGCTGCTGCTGACCTTCTTCTACCGTCAGATGCCGGAACTGATCGAGGGCGGCTATCTCTACATCGCCCAGCCGCCGCTCTATAAGGTGTCGCGCGGCAAGTCGGAGGTCTATCTCAAGGACCAGCGCGCGCTGGAGGACCACCTGATCGCCGAGGGCGCGCGCGAGGCGGTGCTGGAGCTGGCGTCGGGCGAGCAGATCCGCGATGCCGATCTGGTGCGCGTAGTCGAGGAGGCGCGGGTGGTGCGGCAGGTGATCGCCGCCTTCCCGACGCATTATCCCCGCTTCGTGCTGGAGCAGGCGGCGCTGGCGGGCGTGTTCCGCCGCCGCCCGCACGAGGCCACCGATGAGCGCGCCGCCGACATGCTGTTCCGCCTGCCCACGGCGGAGGCGGCGGCGGCAGTGGCGGCGCGGCTGAACGCCGTGGCGCCGGAGACCGAGCGCGGCTGGACCGGCGCGCCGATGCAGGACGGCGGCATCGCGCTCAGCCGCACCGTGCGCGGCGTCGAGGAGCACCGCAGCATCGACGCCGCCGCCGCGTCGTCGGTCGAGGCGCGCCGACTGGCCGGCCATCAGGAGAGCCTCGCCGAGGTCTATGGCGCGCCCGCGCGGCTGGTGCGCAAGGACCGCGCCATCCCGGTGCGGGCGCCGTCGGAGCTGCTCGACAGCGTGCTGGCCGAGGGCGAAAAGGGCCTCAGCCTGCAACGCTACAAAGGCCTGGGCGAGATGAACCCCGGCCAGTTGTGGGAGACCACGCTCGACCCCGAGGCGCGCACGCTGTTGCAGGTCCGCGTCGATCACATGGACGAGGCCGACGAGATCTTCACCAAGCTGATGGGCGACGTGGTCGAGCCGCGCCGCCAGTTCATCCAGGACAACGCGCTGAACGTCGCCAACCTCGACGTGTAGAACTTCTGAGTTGGCGCATAAAACGCAAAAAATGGCATTAGAGGCTGACTCGCGCGCACATAATAAAGCGCAAAATGCGTTGCTTTCCTTGTGATATTATTGCGGCGCTATGGGTTTTTCAATGTGGCAACAACAAGTCATGTATCAGTTGCATCACGGTATGATTACGCGTGCTGGTTTGGGTGACAGTACCCGCTGCCGTCGGCATGTCAGGTTTCCCTGGTCGCCCGCACCGGATGCTGAACAACCGCGCCTGCATCGGCGAGGCGGTCCACAAGAGCGAATGCTACCCCGACGAGCATGCGGCAATCATTGATCGCGAGACATGGGACTGCATCCACGCCATCCTGCAGGAGAGCCCCCGCACGCGCGCCGAGACGCCCGCGCTGCGGCGCGGTCCTGCCCCTGGACCGATCCGTGACGCCGATCGCGGCAGCCGCTGCTGCTCGAACGATTATCCGGCGATGTTGAAGGCGCACAGCATCATCATCTCGATGAGCGGCAAGGGCAATTGCTTCGACAACGCCAAGGTTTCACGCCGGGAAAACAGCCCCCGCCGGACAGTTTCCTGATTCTCCTCACCATCTTCAAGCCCATCAGGGCGGACCTGATCGGGCGCACCCGGTTCCAGAGCCGACACCAGGCCGAATGCGCCCTTGGTCGATACATCGACGGGTTCTAAAATCCCGGTCGGCGATACTCCGCGCCGGGCTGTGTCTCGCCCATCGAATTCGAGGCGGCGCCGAGGAAGCCGTCGAGCGGCGGACTGACGAAAGCGGCCGCCCCGGCCGCGTCGAGCATCAGGGGCCAGTCGGGCGGAGCCGAGAGATCCAGTCGCGTTTCACGCTTCCCCATCGCACGCCACACCCGGTCAAGCGGGCGCCGTTTCACGCCCGTAAACGGCTGTTAATAGTTTCGGGAAGACCGGCGCCGATCGGCGACTTTTTTTTCGCGCCTGGTCGCGGCAGGGGCGCGAATATACGAACCGGACTGCAAACCGCTTTTTGTCACTTTCAGAGCGAATTGAATTATTTAGGTATTTGGAAAAAAGGCTTCTCCCGTTTGCTCCGGTGCATCGAGATGTTGTGCGTCTGGGACGGCGCGTGAATGCTGACGGCGCGCTGAGCGCTGCGGCGTGAGCGTCTGGAGTGGGGCGTCTGGCGGCGGATCGAGGCGTTTTGCGCGGC
>CAZRFB010000346.1:0-1891 GCA_964599185.1 uncultured Rhodobacterales bacterium
CTGCGCCAGCCGATAGAACGCCCGCGCCGTGTCGCCGAACACCGCCGCGCGGGCCCCGTCGTCCAGCCCGGCCGTCAGCGCCTGCGCCGCCGCCAGCCAGTCGCCATACTCGGCGCGCAAGCGGCACACCGGCCAGTCGGACCCCCACATCACCCGCTCCGGCCCGAACACCGCCAACACATGCGCCGCACAGGGCCGCAGATCCGCCACGGTCCAGCCCGGCGCGGCTTCGGTGACCAGCCCGGACAGCTTGCAGAACGCCCCCTGCCCCGCCAGCCGCGCCATGCCAGCAGCCCATGCGTCAAAGCCCGCCGGATGGTCGCGGATCGCCGGCTTCATGGCGTGGTCGATCACCACCCGCAGGCCGGGGTGGCGGTCGAACAGGCGGGAGAAGTTCTCAAGATGCTGCGGACGGCCCAGCGCGTCGAGGGTCAGTCCCATCTCCGCCAGCGCGTCGAAACCCCAGGCTGCGCCCGCGCCCAGCATCCAGTCAGGGTCGGCGATGTCCTGGATCATCGGGCGCACGCCGCGAAACTTCGGATGCTTTGCAAGGCGCTCCAGCGTGCGCCGGTCGGCGGGGTCGTCGAAATCCACCCAGCCGACCACCGCCGCCACGCTGTCGGTCTCGTCCGCGATCCCCAGCAGATACCCGGTCTCCGCCACGGTCGGCGCCGCCTGCACCAGCACCGTCGCGCGCACCCCCGCCGCCGCCAGCGCAGGCGCGAGGCCGGGGGGGCCGTAGGCGCGCGACAGCACCGGATCATCCTTCGGCATCCAGCCGTAATCGCCGCGCGCGGGGTTCCAGTAGTGCTGGTGCGCGTCGATCATTTCTTCGCGGTCGGCGATCATTTCTTCGCCATGGGGGTCGGCGCGTCGTCGCGCATCAGCTCCAGCCGCTTCAGTTCGGCCCAAAGCTCCACCGGGATCCGCGCGTCGAGGATCCGGGCGTTGGCGCGCACCTCCGCCGCGCTCTGGCCGCCGGGGATCACGCTCAGCACGCAAGGATGGTGCAGCGGAAATTGCAGCGCCGCCTCGATCAGCTTCACGCCATGGCGCGCGCACACCCGGTCGATGGCGTCCACCCGATCCAATATGCGCTTGGGCGCGGGGTCGTAGTTGTAGAACGCCCCCGGCTTCGCCCCAGTCGCCAGTATCCCCGAGTTGTAGGGGCCGCCCAGCGCAATGCCGACGCCGCGCGCCTCGCACAGCGGCAGGAAACTGGTCAGCGCCTCCTGCTCCAGCAGGGTATAGCGCCCGGCCAGCAGGAAGATGTCGAAGTCGCCGCGCTCCAGCAGCGTCTGGCAGACCTGCCACTCGTTCTGGCCGCCGCCGATCGCCTTGACCACGCCCTGATCGCGCAGCTCGACCAGCGCGCCATAGCCGGAGGCCATGAATGCCTCGATCCGCGCGTCCGACGCCTCTTTCGAGCCGTGGGTGAAGATGTCGAGATCGTGGACATAGAGGATGTCGATGCGGTCCACCCCCAGCCGCTCCAGCGAGAACTCCACCGAGCGCAGCACCCCGTCGCGGCTGTAGTCATAGACCTCGCGGCGGGAGGGAACCTTGAACCACTTGCCGACGCCGGTGTGCTCACCCTCGGGGCAGACCTGCATCAGCCGCCCGACCTTGGTGCTGAGCACATAGGCGTCGCGCGGTTTGCCGCGCAGGAACTGGTTCAGCCGCGTCTCCGCCAGCCCCAAGCCATAGAGCGGCGCGGTGTCGAAATAGCGCGCGCCCGCGTCCCACGCCGCCTGCAGCGCCGCCTGCGCCTCAGCGTCGTCCACCGCGCGATAGAGGTTGCCGAGCGGCGCGGTGCCCATGCCGAGCGCGGTGAAATCCAGCCCGCCGTTTCCCAGCCGGTCCCAGTGTCGGGTTTTCATGCGCTGCCCCC